>NZ_JBHVZA010000050.1:0-9930 GCF_042880275.1 Streptomyces sp. NPDC058308 | reverse complement strand
GGGCGGCTGACGCTGCGCCTCTGCCGCCCGTCATGCCGTCCTTCTCCGCTCCTCCGGCTCCGCCGGTGCCGGTGAATCCGCCTTCGGCCGGTGTGCCCAGCGTCCTCCCGAAGCTGCCCGTGGGGAGTGGGTTTCAGCCTGCGGCTCCGGACCCGGCTCCGGCTCGGACTCCGGACGAGACGGGTGACAGTGGTGGTTCCGAGGCCGTGGAGGAGGCTGCCTCCGACGCGGCTCCCGCGCCGTCTGTCGTGCCGCCAGTGGTTTCCGGTGGCGATGCCGCCGACTGGAGCAAGGCCCTTGCCGGGCCTGCCGCATCGGTGCACGTGACTGGTGTCGTGCCGAAGGACGAGGTTGATGCCCTGGCCGCGGCCAAGGGCGAGGCCGACGCCGACGCCGACGCCGACGTCGAAGCCAGCGCTCCTGAGGCCGGGAATGAGGCTGCGGCTGTCGGTCCTGGGGAGTCCGTCGCGCCCCTCACGCCCGTCGACGAGAGCTTCGGGAGTGGTGATCTTGAGAGTGGCGCCACCATGCGGTTCTCCGCTCGCGCGCTCAAGCAGGAGATCGAGGAGCGTGCCGCCGCTGCGGAAGCGTCCGAGGTCGTAGAAACGTCCGAGGTCTCCGAGGTCTCCGAGGTCTCCGAGGTCTCCGAGGTCCCTGAGCCCTCTGAGGCCTCTGAAGTCGGTGTCGAAGAGAGTGCGTCCGTCAGTGACGAGGACTACGTGGATGGTCCGGACGGGCCCGTCGAGGGTCAGGATCCGGGTGACGGCAGCAGGGATGCCGTTGACTCCGGGGCCGTAGCTGCCGACGCCGCCGGTTCGGATGATTCCGTCGGCGATGCCGTGCCTCAGGACGCCGTGCCCGCCGCGGGCGACGCCTCCGTGCAGGATTCCGTGCCGCCCTCGTGGACTCCGCCGCCGCCCTCGCCGCAGAGCGGGTTGCCGCCGTTGCCGCCCGCGTTCCAGCCCGCGGCTCCGACCTCGGCGCCGCAGTGGCCCGCACCCCAGCCGACCCCGCCCCCGGCGCAGCCGGTACAGCCCGCGCCGCCCGCACCCGAGCCCGTACAGGCTCAGGCTCCGCAGCCGGCGCCGGGCGCCTGGACCACGCCCGCCGCTCCGGTCGCTCCGGTTGCTCCGGCCGAGGCCCCGACGCCCGAGGCGGCACACGGGGGCTACGGGTTCCCGCAGTCCGCACCCGTCCCGCCCGCCTCGCCCGTCGCACCCGGCGCGCCCTTCGCGTCCGCGCCGCCGCCGCCCGCTCAGAACTCCGTTCCCGCTCCGGCTCCGGCTCCGGCTCCGGTCGCGCCTAACCCGCCCGTACAGGGCGGTAGTTACGGGTTCCCGCAGCCGCCTGCGCCGCAGGGGCAGCAGCAGCCCTTCCCTGGACAGCAGCCTGTTCAGCCGCAGCAGCCGCAGCAGTATCAGGCCCCTCAGCCCCAAGCTCAGCCTCAGGCCCAGCCGCCCGCCCAGGCCGGTGGCTACGGCTTCCCGCAACAGCAACAGCAACAGCAACAGCCGTCGCAGCCGCAGCCGCAGCCGCAGCCGCAGCCGCCGCACGCTCCCCAAGAGGGGCAGCCGCCCGTCGACCCCCGTACCGGTGCCGCCTGGCCGCAGCCCGTCCAGCACGATCAGCGGGAGCGGACCAACCCGGGGGCTCCCCTCGGTTACACCGCCGCCGTCGAGCTCTCCTCCGACCGGCTGCTGCGCAACAACAAGCCCAAGGCCAAGAGCAGTCGGCCCTCGGGGGGCGGGTCGCGGTTCAAGCTCGGCGGCAAGAAGGAAGAGGCCGAGCGGCAGCGGAAGTTGGAGCTGATCCGGACGCCGGTGCTGTCCTGCTACCGGATCGCCGTCATCAGCCTCAAGGGTGGCGTGGGCAAGACGACCACCACCACCGCGCTGGGATCGACGCTCGCCACCGAGCGGCAGGACAAGATCCTCGCCATCGACGCCAACCCCGACGCCGGTACGCTCGGCCGTCGTGTCCGGCGCGAGACCGGGGCCACCATTCGTGACCTCGTCCAGGCGATCCCGTACATCCACTCGTACATGGACATCCGGCGCTTCACCTCGCAGGCGCCGTCCGGGCTCGAGATCATCGCCAACGACGTCGACCCGGCCGTGTCGACCACGTTCAACGACGAGGACTACCGGCGCGCCATCGATGTGCTCGGGAAGCAGTACCCGATCATTCTGACCGACTCCGGTACGGGGCTGCTCTACAGCGCCATGCGGGGGGTGCTCGACCTCGCCGATCAGCTGATCATCATCTCCACGCCGTCCGTGGACGGGGCGAGCAGCGCGTCGACGACGCTGGACTGGCTGTCCGCGCACGGGTACGCCGACCTCGTCTCGCGGTCCATCACCGTCATCTCCGGTGTGCGCGAGACCGGCAAGATGATCAAGGTCGATGACATCGTGTCGCACTTCGAGACGCGGTGCCGGGGTGTTGTCGTCGTTCCCTTCGACGAGCACCTCGCCGCCGGTGCGGAGGTCGATCTCGACATGATGCGGCCGAAGGTGCGGGAGGCGTACTTCAACCTCTCCGCGATGGTTGCCGAGGACTTCGTGCGGGCGCAGCAGCAGCAGGGGCTGTGGACGTCGGACGGGAATCCGCCGCCGCATTTGGCTCCGCCGATGCCGGGGCAGCAGGGGGCTGTTGCTCAGCCCCAGGTCCAGCCGCAGCCGCAGCCGCAGCCGCAGGGGCAAGGTCAGCCCCAACCGCAGGGTCATCCTCAGCCTCAGCCGGGGCAGCAGCCGTATCCGGGGCAGCCTCAGCCGTACGCTCCGCAGCAGCCGGGACAGCCGGGACAGCCGGGGCAGCCGCCTCAGGCTCAGCCGGGGCAGCAGGTCCCGCCTGGGCAGCAGCCGTATCCGCAGCAGCCGGGGGCTCCGCAAGGGTGGCAGGCCCCGCCGCAGGCGCAGGCTCCGCAAGGACAGGCTCCGCAGGGGCAGCCGCAGCAGCCTTACCCTCAGCCAGGGCAGGTTCCACAACCTCAGCCAGGTCAGGTTCCGCAACCTCAGCCAGGTCAGGTTCCGCAGGCCGTGCAGCCGGGGGCGCCGTTCCAGCCGGGGGCGCCATTCCAGCCGGGTGGGGATCAGCAGCCTCCGCCCCCTCAGCAGTAGCAGTCGACCTCGACTCGTCAGCGGGCCCGCACCGTTCCCCGGTGCGGGCCCGTCGGCGTACCGCCCCCTCATCGGAGCCCGGCACCTTCGGGCTGTGCCCACCCGTTCCGCCGTGCGGAACGCCTGCCCACAGCGGGGGCTGCCGGAGCGGGACCTGCCACAGCGGGAGCCCGGTGCCAGAGCAGGAGCCGGTGCCAGGGCGGGAGCCGGGGCCAGGGCGGGAGCCGGTGCCAGGGCGGGAGCCGGTGCCAGGGCGGGAGCTGCCGGTGCGGGAGCCGGTGCCGGAGCGGGAACTGCCACGGCGGGAGCAGGAGCCGTGCGGGAGCCGGAGCGGGAGCCGGTGCCGGAGAAGGGCCGGGACCCCCAACCCTCCCCACCAGGCCAAGTCCCCCTCGCCAGGCCAAGTCCCCTCCCCACCAGGTCACGCCCCCACCAGGCCAAGCCCCCCTCCCCTCCCCGACCAGCTCAAGCCCCCCTCCCTCCCCCACCGTCACCCCCTCACCAGCCACGCGTCACCGGTCTTGACCAATGCGGATGAAATCACGGTCAACTCGTTGTTTCCGCAGGCCACATGGGGTTCACCCGCCGTTGACGCGTGCAGACTGGCGCTGGTAGACACACATCCACCAGCTGACGTCTCTTGATCCACCAGCGTGCAACCAGCCATCCCTGCGCGAGCGATGACGCGAGGTCACCGACCCATGGACACACAAGATCAGCACGGCAGAGCAGCAGTTCCCGACAGAGCAGGCCCGTCCCGTCCCCGTCGCCGCCTGAGGCTCGTGCTCGCCGGTGGCGCCGCCGCGTTCACTCTGACGGCCGGTCTTGCCACGCCGCTCAATCCGGGCCCTCAGCAGGCGGCGGCCAAGGACGACGGCGGCAAGAAGGTCCTCACCGTCGCCGTGGCGCAGAGCGTCGACTCGCTCAGTCCGTTCCTCGCCCAGCGGCTGCTCAGCACCAGCCTGCACCGGCTGACGTACGAGTACCTGACGAACTACGACGCCAAGGACAACAAGGCGGTCCCCGGCTTCGCCACCTCGTGGAAGTCGTCCGCCTCCAAGCTGACCTGGACGTACACCATCCGGGAGGACTCCAAGTGGTCGGACGGGAAGCCCGCCACGGCCAAGGACGCCGCGTGGACGTTCAACAAGGTGATGTCCAAGGAGGGCACCGCCACCGCGAACTCCAACTTCGTCACCAACTTCAAGAAGGTGACCGCGCCCAGCCCCACCAAGCTGGTCATCGAGCTCAAGAAGCCGCAGGCCACGATGGCGGCGCTGGATGTGCCGATCGTTCCCCAGCACGTCTGGGAGAAGGTCGACGACATCTCGAAGTTCAACAACGACAAGGACTTTCCCGTCGTCGGCAACGGCGCGTTCATCCTGACGGACTACAAGGTCGACCAGTACGTGAGGCTGAAGGCCAACAAGAACTTCTGGCGTGGTCCGGCCAAGTTCGACGAGCTGGTCTTCAAGACGTACAAGGACCAGGACGCGGCCGTCTCCGCCCTCCGCAAGGGTGAGGTGTCGTTCGTCGCCGGGCAGCCCGCGCTCACGCCGGCGCAGGCCGCCTCCCTGAAGAACGAGGACAACATCAAGGTCAACGAGGGCCCGGGGCGGCGCTTCTTCGCGCTCGCCACGAACCCGGGGGCCAAGACCAGGGACGGCAAGAAGTTCGGCGACGGGAACCCGGCCCTCCTGGACAAGAGGGTCCGTCAGGCGCTCTTCCTCTCCGTCGACCGCGAGGCACTCGTCGACAAGGTGTTCCAGGGGCACGCCGTCGAGGGCGCGGGGTACATTCCGCCGCGCTTCTCCCAGTACGCCTGGAAGCCGTCGGCGGAGCAGGAGATGAAGTACGACCCGAAGAAGGCCGTGCGGCTCCTCGACGAGGCGGGCTACCAGAAGGACGACAACGGCCGGCGCGTCGGCAAGGACGGCAAGCCGCTCCAGTTCCGCATCCTGTGCCACGCCACCGACCCGAACGACAAGGCCGTCGGGAAGTACCTGAAGGAGTGGTGGGGGGATCTCGGGATCGGGCTCAAGGTCAACTGCCTCGACGACGTGTCCGTGCCCTGGTACGCCGGTGAGTACGACCTCGCCTTCGACGGCTGGTCCGTCAACCCCGACCCCGACTTCGTGCTCGGCATCCACACCTGCGCCGCGCTGCCGGTGAAGGCCAAGGAGAGCGCGGCCACCGACAACTTCATCTGCGACAAGAAGTTCGACGGGCTGTACGACAAGCAGCTCGCCGAGTACGACCCGGGCAAGCGGGCCGACATCGTCAAGCAGATGCAGTCGTGGCTGTACGACTCGGGCTACATGAACGTCCTCGCGTATCCGAACGCCGTCGAGGCCTACCGCACCGACCAGATCAAGTCCATCACCACCATGCCGACGGCCGCCGGCAACATCTACGGCCAGGACGGATATTGGAGCTGGTGGTCCGCCGTGCCCGCGGATGGGAAGAGTTCTTCCAAGGACGGCAGCTCGACCGGTGTCATCATCGGTATCGCCGCTGCCGCGGTGGTGCTCGTGGGCGGCGGAGTCCTGTTCGCCCTGCGCCGCCGTTCGACCGCAGAGGACCGCGAGTAACGCATGACCGCTGACAGCAATCCCGCTCTGCTCGACACCGAGGGCCCGCTGGGCCCCGGGGCCGACGGCGGCCCGGCCGAGACCGGGCCGCCGTCGGCCCGCGGGCCGCGTGCCCGCACCACCCGTGCCTACCTCCTCTATGTGGCGGGCAAGCTCGGCGGCGCGGTCGTGTCGCTGTTCGCCGTGCTCGTCACCAGCTTCTTCCTGTTCCGGCTGATCCCCGGCGACCCCGTCAAGCAGATGACGGGCGGCAAGCGGGTCTCGGCCGAACAACTCGCCGCGATGCGCAAGGAGTTCGGCCTCGACAAGCCGGTCATGGCCCAGTTCTGGGACTACACCGGCAATGTCCTGAGCGGCGACTTCGGCACGTCGTACCAGTTCCACGCGCCCGTCATGGACAAGATCACCGACGCGCTGCCCGCGACGCTGCTCCTCACCGGAACGGCGTACGTCCTCTACACCCTCATCGGCATCTGGCTCGGCACGCGCACCGCCTGGCGCAACGGCGGGCTCGGCGACCGCTTCAACACCGGGCTCGCCCTGACGCTCTACTCGGTGCCGTCGTTCTGGCTGGGCCTGCTGCTGATCATCGTCTTCGCGGTGGGCATCGGGCCGATCCCCGGCATGTTCCCGACGGGCGGCCTGGAGTCGGGCGGCGAGACGGGGTTCGCGTACGTCGTCGACGTCGCGCACCACATGGTGCTCCCGGTGATCACGCTGGTCGCCGTCGGGTACGCGCAGACCCTGCTCGTCATGCGGTCCTCGCTGCTCGACGAGATGGGCAGCGACTATCTGACGACCGCGCGCGCCAAGGGGCTGCGGGACGATCTGGTACGGCGGCGGCACGCCGTCCCCAACGCCATGCTGCCGACCGTGACGCTGATGTTCGTCAACCTCGGCACCGTGGTCGCGGGCGCGATCCTCGTCGAGACCGTCTTCTCCTGGCCGGGCCTCGGCGGGCTCTTCTACCAGGCGCTGAGCGTGCCCGACCTGCCACTGGTGCAGGGGCTGTTCTTCGTCTTCTCCACCGCGGTGATCCTGATGAACACCCTGGCCGACGTGATCTATCCGCTGCTCGATCCCCGGGTGGGCCGATGACGACCGAATCCGCACCTCCCGCCCGAACGACCACGCCGGCCGCGCCGAAGAGCGCGCGGTCGCTTGCCTGGACGCGCAGGCGGCACTCCGCCGCCCGCTTCTGGCGCGAGTACCGCACGCACAAGGCCGGGCTCCTCGGTCTCGCCGCGCTCGTCCTGATCGCCCTCGCGGCGGTCTTCGCACCGTTGCTCGTCGGCTCGGACGCGCAGAGCGTGACCGAGGCGCCGGGCAAGCCGATGGAGTCGCCGAGCGGTGAATTCCCGCTGGGCACCGACCAGTTCGGGCGCGACCTGCTCGGCCTGCTGGTGTGGGGCGCGCGCATCTCGCTCGCCGTGGGGCTGCTCGCCGCGGTCCTCTCGGTCGCCATCGGCACGCTCGTCGGGATCACGGCCGGACACTTCAAGGGCTGGTACGCCACCGTCATCATGCGCGTCACCGACTGGTTCCTGGTGATGCCGACGCTGGTCCTCGCCATCGCCCTCGCCTCCGTGATGTCCCGCTCGATCTGGACGATCATCCTGGCGATCGGCGTGACGACCTGGCCGACGACGGCGCGTCTGGTGCGCGCGCAGACCCTCGCGGTGGAGTCCCGCCCGTACATCGAGCGCGCCCAGGCCCTCGGCGGGGGCCACGGCCACATCATGACCCGGCACGTGCTGCCCAACGTCATGCCGCTCGTCCTCGCCCAGACCACCCTGGTCATCTCCGGCGCCATCCTCACCGAGGCCACCCTCGCCTTCCTCGGCCTCGGCGACCCGACCAACGTCTCGTGGGGCGGCCTGCTGCAGGACGCGCGCGAGGCGGGCGCGGTCAGCGCCGGGCACTGGTGGTACCTCGCCCCGCCCGGTCTCGCCATCGCGATCGTCGCGCTGGCGTTCACGCTGTGCGGCCGCGCCGTGGAATCCGTGCTCAACCCCAGGCTGGGGGCCTCCCGTTGAACGACGTACAGACCACTGAGCCCCACCGCCTCCTCGACGTGCGCGACCTCGAAGTGACGTACGCGAACGGCGCCGCCGCCGTCCGCGGTGTCACCATGCACGTCGAAGCGGGTCACAAGCTGGGCGTGGCCGGCGAGTCGGGGTGCGGCAAGTCCACGCTCGCGCTGGCCCTGCTGCGCCTCCTGCCCGCCGGCGCGAAGGTGTCCGGCGAGATCCTGCTCGACGGCGAGGACGTCCTCACCATGAAGTGGGGGCGGGTCCGCGCGGTGCGCTGGGCGGGCGCGTCGATCGTCTTCCAGGGCGCGATGCACTCGCTGAACGCCGTGCACCGCATCGGCGACCAGATCGCCGAGCCGATCCTGCTGCACAAGAAGGCGACGCAGGCGGGCGCCAAACGGAAGGTCGGCGAACTCCTCGAAGAGGTGGGGCTGCCCGCGGCCCGCGCGCAGGCCTACCCGCACGAGCTGTCCGGCGGGCAGCGGCAGCGCGTCATGATCGCGATGGCCCTCGCCTGCGACCCCCGCCTGATCATCGCCGACGAGCCGACCACCGCGCTCGACGTGATGATCCAGGCTCAGATCCTGCGCCTGATCGAGCAGTTGGTGGACCAGCAGGACCTCGGTCTCATGATGATCAGCCATGACCTCGCGGTGCTCTCCGACACCTGCGACCGGCTCGCCGTGATGTACGCGGGGCGCGTCGTCGAGGAGGGGCCGGCCTCCGAGGTCTACGAGAACGCCCGGCACCCGTACGGAAACGCCCTGTCGGCGGCCTTCCCGCGTATCGGCGACGCGGCGTCGCGGTTCGCCCCGCGCGGCCTGCCCGGCGACCCGCCCGACCCGTCCGACCTGCCGACGGGCTGCACGTTCCACCCCCGGTGCCCGGTCGCACTCGACACCTGCGCCACGGAGGACCAGGCCCTGCGGGACGCGGGGCCGCACCACCGCGCGGCCTGCGTCCACGCGGGCGCGCCGCTCCCGGCGCAGCCCACGTCGGCGCCCGCGGCGGCGGAGCGCACGCCGTGACCGAGAGCCCCCGTGAAGAGGAACCGCGCATGACCGTATCCACGATCCCGCCCGCGGCCGACGGCCCCCTGCTGTCCGCCGCCGGTCTGCACATCGCCTTCCCCGGCCGCCGCGGCGCGCCGACCGCACGGGCCGTGGACGGCGTCGACCTCGACATCAAGGGCGGCGAGATCGTGGCCCTGGTCGGCGAGTCGGGGTGCGGCAAGACGACGCTGGCCCGTTCGCTCCTTGGCCTGGTACCGCCGACCGCCGGACAGGTGACGTTCGGCGGCAAGCCGCTGGAATACTCGGGCCGCGCCCTCAAGGCGTACCGCAAGCGGGTCCAGCTGGTCCTCCAGGACCCCAGCGGCTCGCTCAACCCCCGGCACACGGTGTACGACGCCGTGGCGGAGGGTCTGCGCATCCACGGGTACGCGGGCGACGAGCGGACCGCGGTCGCCGAGGCCCTTTCACGGGCCGGGCTGCGGCCCCCGGAGCGCTTCTTCCTGCGCTATCCGCACGAGCTGTCGGGCGGCCAGCGCCAGCGCGTCGTCATCGCGGGCGCGCTGGTCCTCGACCCCGAACTCATCGTCGCCGACGAGCCGGTGGCGTCCCTCGACGCGTCCGTGCGCGGCGAGATCCTCGCCCTGCTGCTCCGGCTGCGCGACGAACTCGGCCTCTCCGCGCTGGTGGTGACGCACGATCTGGGGCTCGCCTGGAACATCGCGGACCGTGTCGCGGTGATGTACCTGGGCCGGATCGTCGAGACGGGCACGGTGGAGGAGGTGCTGACGGCGCCTCAGCACCCTTATACGCAGGCCCTGTTGTCCGTCCTGCCGGAAGCCCCTGGTGACCCTGTGGTCCTCACGGGCGAGCCGCCGGATCCCTCACGGATTCCGGGAGGCTGCCGGTTCCACGCGCGCTGCCAGGTGCTTGCCTCGGGGGAGGCGGAGCGGGCGGGGGTCGCGGACCGCTGCCGCGGGGAGGATCTGGCGGTGCTTTCGGGTGGGGGCGAGACGCAGGTTGCCTGTCACTGGGCGGTGGCGCCTTAGCGGCTGCCGGGGCCGGCACTTCGGCGGCTGCCTGCCCGGTGGGGGCTGGCCGCGCAGTTCCCCGCGCCCCTGGGTGGAGCGCCCTGCGGGCGCTCTCCAGGGGCCCTGCGGGACGCGGGGCCTGGTCC
>NZ_JBHVZA010000049.1:0-43217 GCF_042880275.1 Streptomyces sp. NPDC058308 | reverse complement strand
TTCCGACTCTATCAGACTCTTTCGTGTCCGACTTCCTCGGTGCCTTTCCGGTTCCCGCTCCGGCCTTTCGGCTTTCGCGTTTCCCTTTCCGGCGGTTCCGACTCTATCAGATCCTTTCGGGCCTGACTCCCAGTCGAAGTGGGGTTGTCTTCGCGGCTGTTGGGCCGTTCCGACGTCTCAAACTCTAGCGGGTTTTCCCGGCGACTCATAATCGAGTCCGGAATTGAATTCGGGCATGCCGAATGGATTCCGTTGGGAGGTGGTGCAGAGTTTGATTTGCCGCACGATGGCGGCGGGAGGTGCTGTCGCAGAACCGTTACGGCTCCGTGGCAACCCGAAGAACTCTACGGATCGGACAGGTGGCTGTCAACCCCCACCGTGCGTGCGTCGGCCAGATCCTCAGTCCAGGTCGTTGAGGCGGCCGCCGGCGTCCGGCTGGGCGTGCTCCACGCGGCGGAGGAGACGGGTCAGCACTTCGCCCAGGGCGCCTCGCTCGTCCTGCGACAGGTCCTGGAGGAGGTCCTCCTCGAAGACCGTGGCCAGGCGCATCGCCTCCAGCCACTTCTCGCGACCCTCCGCGGTGAGCTCGACGATCACGCGGACGCGGTTGGACTCGTCGCGGTCCCGCGTGACGAGGCCCTCCGCCACCATGCGGTCGATGCGGTGGGTCATGGCGGCCGGGGTGAGGCCGAGGCGCTTGGCCAGTTCGCCGGGGCCCATTTGGTAGGGGGCTCCGGAGAGGACGAGGGCCTTGAGGACCTCCCACTCGGCGTTGCTGATGCCGAGGTTCGCGGTCTGGCGCCCGTAGGCGACGTTCATGCGGCGGTTCAGGCGGCCGAGGGCCGAGACGATCTGCTCGACCTGGGGGTCGAGGTCCTGGAACTCCCGCTGGTACGCGGCGATCTGTTCTTCAAGTGTCGGCTCGCTCGGGCCGGGGGTGTCACCCATGGCCGCAGTATGGCACGCCCCCACTTGGCATTGAAGTCCTTCAGTGTGTACAGTTTAGGCTCGAACTTTAGCTTCGAAGTCTTCACTTCTAACGACTCACTCAAGGCAGGTGAAAGTGACCAGGGCGATGGGCGCAGCGATGCGTCGTATTCAGGCAGGCAGCGCGCTGAGCGCGTTCGGCATCGGGTTCACGGTTCCGTTCCTCTACGTCTATGTGGCGCAGGTGCGGGATCTGGGGGCCAGTGCGGCGGGGATCGTCCTTGCCGCCTTTGCCATGGCCGCTCTGATCGTCCTGCCCGTCACCGGCCGCGTCATCGACCGTCGCGGCCCTCTTCCGGTCCTCGTGGGGGCGGCGGTCGTCGCCTCCGTGGGCGCGGTCGCGCTCGGCCTCGCGAACAGCGAGCCGACGGCCATCCTGGCCGCGTCGTTGCTCGGCGCGGGTACGGCGGTCATGCAGCCGGCGCTGGCGACGATGATCGTCTGGTCGTCGACGCCCGCCACCCGTACGCGGTCCTTCGCGACGCAGTTCTTCCTGCAGAACCTGGGCCTCGGCATCGGTGGTCTCATCGGCGGCCAGATCGTCGACGAGAGCCGTCCCGGCAGCTTCACGCTGCTGTTCTCCATCGAGTCCGTGATGTTCCTGGTCCTCGCGGCCATCGCGCTGACCGTACGGCTTCCGCACGCGCCGTCCATCCAGGACGCGATGCCGAAGGACGCCTCCGCCCCGCAGGGCGGCATGCGCGCGCTCCTGAGGCACAAAGCCATGGTGCAGCTGTGCGTGCTCGGCTTCGTGATCTTCTTCGCCTGCTACGGGCAGTTCGAGTCGGGGCTCTCCGCGTACGGCGTGGAGGCCGCGGGCATCTCGGCCTCCACGCTCGGCATCGCGCTCGCCGCCAACACGGCGATGATCGTGATCGCGCAGTTCGCCGTCCTGAAGTTCGTCGAGCGCCGCAAGCGGTCCCGGGTGATCGCCTCGGTCGGTCTGATCTGGGCCTTCGCGTGGCTGCTCGCGGGGTACGCGGGTGTCGGCCACGGCAGCCAGGAGATGGCGACCGCCGCGTTCATCTCGACGTACGCGCTCTTCGGGCTCGGTGAGGCAATGCTGTCGCCGACCGTCGCGCCGCTGGTCGCGGACCTGGCGCCGGGCGGCATGGTCGGTCAGTACAACTCGGCCTTCGCCCTGGTGAAGCAGTTGGCCCTCGCGGTCGGTCCGGCCGTGGGCGGGCCGATGGGCGCCGCGCTGCACATGCCGTACATCGTGACGTTCGTGCTGTTCTCGCTGGGCATGACGGTGCTCGCGGTGCGGCTCGGCCGCCGTCTCACCCCGCTGCAGAACCAGCCCTCGCTGGCCAAGAGCCCGGTGGTGGCGCAGGGCGGCCCGAGCGCCGCGAAGCAGGCGACGGCCGACGCCTGAAGCCCGGGGCGCCGCGCGGGCGCCCCGAGGCGGGCGGCTACTTCGGGAGCGCGAACTCGCACCAGACGGCCTTGCCCCCGCCCGGTGTGCGGCGCGAGCCCCAGTTCGACGCGATCGTGGCGACGATGGCGATGCCGCGTCCCGCCTCGTCCGCAGGTTCGGCGCGGCGGCGGCGCGGCAGGTGGTCGTCGCCGTCGGTGACCTCGATGATCAGCCGGCTGTCGGTGCGGCGCAGGCGCAGCCGCATCGGCGGGGTGCCGTGCTGGAGGGAGTTGGCGACCAGTTCGCTGGCCGCGAGGACGCCCAGATCGTGCAGTTCCGGTGAGAAGCGCCAGCTGGCAAGGACGCCGGTGGCGAAGGCACGCGCGCGTGGTGCCGCTTCGACGCCGCCGAGCAGCTCCAGGGCGGCGTTCCTGAAGAGCTCGGCGTCCGTGCCGGTGCGGGCGGGGTGCTGGACGACCATGACGGCCACGTCGTCGTCGTGGTCGGCGGCCACTCCCAGGGCGCGGATCAGCCGGTCGCACACCACCTGGGGCGTGCCGGTGGCGCCGGCCAGGGCGCGCTCCAGGGAGGCCACTCCTTCGTCGATGTCCTCGCTGCGCCGCTCGACCAGGCCGTCCGTGTAGAGGACGGCGGTGGAGCCGGGGCCGAGCGGGACGGAGCCCGAGGTGTGCAGCCAGCCGCCGGTGCCGAGCGGGGGGCCCGTGGGTTCCTCGGCGCGGTGGATCGTGCCGTTCTCGTCGCGTACGAGGATGGGCAGGTGTCCGGCCGAGGCGTAGACCAGGCTTCCTTCGTTCGGGTCGTGCACCGCGTAGACACAGGTGGCGATCTGGCTGGCGTCGATCTCGGCGGCCAGGCCGTCCAGGAGCTGCAGGACCTCGTGCGGGGGCAGGTCGAGGCGGGCGTACGCGCGCACGGCCGTGCGGAGCTGGCCCATGACGGCCGCCGCGCGCACGCCGCGGCCCATCACGTCGCCGATGACGAGGGCGGTGCGGCCGCCGCCGAGGGTGATCACGTCGTACCAGTCGCCGCCGACCGCGGCCTCGGTGCCGCCCGGCTGGTAGGTGGCGGCGATGCGCAGGTCGTCGGGCTGCTCCAGTTCCTGGGGCAGGAGGGACTTCTGGAGGGTGACGGCCGTCTCGCGCTGGGCCCGCTCGCTGGTGCGCAGCCGCTCGGCGGCCTCCGCGTGGTCGGTGACGTCGGCGGCGAACACCAGGACGCCACCGCCCTCTTCGGGGCCCGCGGCGGAACCGCCGAGCGGCAGCGTCACGGGGGTGCACGTGAAGGTGTACGAGCGGCCGGAGGGTGCCTTGCGGGACTTGACGGTGCGCGGCTTCGCGCTGCGCAGCACCTGGTCGAGGAGCGGCAGCAGGCTCAGCTCGTCCAGTTCGGGCAGGGCCACGCGCGCGGGTTCGCCGACGGGGCGGGGGCCGAAGGCGGCGACGTACGCGTCGTTGACGTACGCGATGCGGTGGTCGGCGCCGTGCACGAGGGCGACGAGGGCCGGGATGCGGTCGAGCACCTCGCGGGCGGGCAGTTCGTCGAGGCCTGCGAGGCCGACGGCGCCGTCCGGCGGGCCGGTCTCGGCTCCGTCGGTGGGCCGTTCGGCGCGGGCGGCGGGGACGGAGCCGTCCCCGCGCGGCGCGGCGACGACCGCCTGTTCGGTCCGCGCTGCTGCGCGGCGCTGCGTTCCGGGGAGCCGGGCGCTCCAGCGCGTGAAGTTCACTGCGGTAGGCCTCGTGATGTCGCTTCTGGGTCGGGAACGCTTCTGGATCGGAAACACAGCCTGTCGGGAGCGGACGGCCCTGGTGTCGGCCCGAGGGCCGGCCCATGGTCACACGAACAGTCTGACCGAACGGACTGACATCCGTCAGACGCCGGTCCTGTGCGGGGAGTTCCTGAGTCCGGTCAGGGGGACTCCTTCGGGCGCTCGCCACCGGCCGCGAGTTCGAACTCCGCACGGGGGTGTTCGAGCGATCCGAGGGAGACGATCTCGCGTTTGAACAGGCCGGCCAGGGTCCATTCGGCGAGCACACGGAACTTGCGGTTGATGGTCGGCACTCTGCTCAAGTGGTAGACGCGGTGCATGAACCAGGCAGGGTAGCCCTTCAGCTTGCGTCCGTAGACGTGCGCGACACCTTTGTGCAGTCCCAGGGAGGCCACGGAGCCCACGTACTTGTGCCTGTACTCCTGGAGGGGCTTGTCGCGCAGGGACGCGACGATGTTGTCGCCGAGGACCTTGGCCTGGCGTACCGCGTGCTGGGCGTTGGGCGCGCACTCCTTGCCCGGCTCCGGGGGTCCCCCCGGGTTTTCGGCGCTGGGGGAGGTGACGTCGGGGACGGCGGCCGCGTCGCCCGCCGCCCACGCGTGCGTGGTGCCTTCGATGGTCAGCTGGGCGGTGCACTTGAGGCGGCCGCGTTCGTTCAGCGGCAGGTCCGACGCGGCGAGGACGGGGTGGGGTTTGACGCCCGCGGTCCACACGACGGTGCGGGTGGGGAAGCGGGAGCCGTCGCTGAGGACGGCGACCCGGTCCTCGCAGGAGTCAAGGCGGGTCTCCAGGCGTACGTCGATATTGCGCCTTCGCAGCTGGCGCACCGTGTACTTGCCCATTTCCTCGCCGACCTCGGGCAGGATGCGGCCCGCCGCCTCGACGAGGATCCACTTCATGTCCTCGGCCTTGATGTTGTGGTAGTAGCGGGTGGCGTAGCGCGCCATGTCCTCCAGCTCGCCGAGTGCCTCGACTCCCGCGTACCCGCCTCCTACGAAGACGTAGGTCAGGGCGGCGTCGCGGATCGCGGGGTCTCGGGTCGAGGAGGCGATGTCCATCTGTTCGATGACGTGGTTGCGCAGGCCGATGGCCTCTTCGACGGTCTTGAAGCCGATGGCGTACTCGGCGAGGCCCGGTACGGGCAGCGTGCGCGCGATGGAGCCGGGGGCCAGGACGAGTTCGTCGTAGGTGATCCGGGCGGCGCCGGTGCCCTCCTCCTCGGTGGCGAGGGTGGTGAAGGAGGCGGTGCGCTTGGCGTGCTCGATGGACTCGACCTCGCCGATGAGGATGTGGCACTTGTCGAGGACGCGGCGCAGCGGGACGACGACGTGCCGCGGCGAGATGGAGCCGGCCGCGGCTTCGGGCAGGAACGGCTGGTACGTCATGTACGGGTCGGGCGTGATCACGACGATCTCGACCTCGCCCCGCCTGAGCTCCTGTTTCAGCTTTCGCTGGAGTCTCAGTGCGGTGTACATGCCGACGTAGCCGCCGCCGACGACGAGAATGCGTACACAGTCCGGGGACGCGGGGGATGTCCCCCGGGAGATCGCAGCCTTCACCATCCCATGACGCACCCGGCTTCGGCGTTTGTCCACAGGCCCGGCAATTTGTGTGACCGGGCACGGTGTGTGCGAAGGGCTCGCAGACCTGTCGCCGGGCATGAAAGCCGTGCAGGTCAGCGGGGCCGAGGGGGGTTCGGGGGCGGGGTGCAAGTAGGCCGGAAAGGGCGCGTACTCCGATCGGGGGGCACGCTGTGCGGAACCCGCCTCTTCTGAATTGACCCCCGCTCAACTATGTTCGTGTGACGTCGGGGTGTCGGGGGATGCGCTCGTCGAGCCGAGATTCCGGTTCGCGGAAGGGCTCGCTCCTCACACGTCGGTAGTCAATGACGGGGAGTGTCTCCGGGGGGAGACGTCATTACCGGGGGAACGTGTATGCACATTCAGGAGACTCACTGGACTTCCGCCGGCATGACGGCATCAGCCGTCGGCCCTGGTGGAAACGGACGAGACATGGGGGAAGGAGCGCGCACGACACCGCTGCGTGTCGACGCACAGCGCAATCTCGAACATGTGCTGAGGGCGGCGCGCGAAGTCTTCGGCGAGCTGGGGTACGGCGCTCCGATGGAGGACGTGGCGCGCCGCGCACGAGTTGGCGTCGGCACCGTCTACCGACGTTTCCCGAGCAAGGATGTGCTGGTCAGGCGGATAGCGGAGGAGGAGACCTCCCGGCTGACCGACCAGGCGCGTGCGGCGCTCGGGCAGGAGGACGAGCCGTGGTCGGCGCTCTCGCGCTTCCTGCGGACGTCCGTGGCGTCGGGTGCGGGCCGGCTGTTGCCGCCGCAGGTGCTGCGGGTGGGCGTCGAGGAGGGCGCCGCCGCGGACGAGGCGCGGGTGCCGCAGCAGCGGCAGTCGGTTCCGGACGCTCCCGAGCTGCGGCTCGTGGAACAGCGTCAGGCGCCGGTCGAGGAGTCGACCTCGCTGGGTGACGACGCGGGGGCGGCGACGCTGCTCGACGTCGTCGGCCGCCTGGTGGAGCGGGCCCGTGCGGCGGGCGCGCTGCGGACGGACGTGACGGTGGCGGACGTCCTGCTGGTGATAGCGACGGCGGCGCCCTCGCTGCCGGATGCGGCGCAGCAGGCGGCGGCCTCTTCGCGGCTGCTCGACATCCTGCTGGAAGGGCTGCGGTCGCGGCCCGCGTAACCGGTCGGGTCGCTCCCGCGGCCCCGGTCGAGCTCGCCTTCTCGGTGCTCCCGTCCGGTGGGAGGTTCAACTCCGCGCACAAGCGCGGCCGTTGAGCCTTCCCCGAATGGGTGAACGGTAGTGCTCTGTTACGGGAAGTCGCCCCGGACGGGTGGTTGACCGTCGTCTCCATCGGCTGCGGCGCGACCGTGTGGCACGCTTTGCCGGTGGTCGGGTCTGAGTGTGCAACCGGGGGCGTTCCGCGATGAGTGTTGACGGTCGGGACGAGTCGCCCGGTGCTTTCGGCGAGGAGGCCCCCTCGGGCAGCGCCGGCGCGGAACCGGGCGAGGCGCCCTCCCGGCAGGTGCCGCCCCAGGGCCGCCCCGGTGGCGGTGCGGGAGCTCCTTCCGGTACGGGAGCTCAAGCCGGGGCGGGTGCGATCCCGGCCCCGGCGGACTCCGCGGCCGAGCCCAGCGTGCCCTCGCAGCGCGCCGCCGGTACGGGGGCCCCGCTGCCGGTGGGCGGCGAAGGCCCGGTGTCCGACGCCGACCTGATCACCCGGATGCGCGGCGGCGACGACTCCGCGTACGAAGCGCTGTACCGCCGGCATGCCGAGGCCGTGCGCCGCTATGCCCGTACGTGCTGTCGCGACGCCCACACGGCCGACGACCTCACGGCCGAGGTCTTCGCCCGCATGCTGCAGGCGGTGCGCGGCGGCAGCGGGCCCGAGCACGCCGTGCGCGCCTATCTGCTGACCACCGTGCGCCGGGTCGCCGCGGGGTGGACGAAGTCCGCGAAGCGGGAGCACCTGGTCGACGACTTCGCGGTGTTCGCGGCGCAGGCCGTGCGCGGCGCGGAGGCGGGCGACGACGACACGCTGGACCTCGGCGCGGATGTCCGCGCGATGCACGAGGCCGAGCAGTCGATGGCCATGCAGGCCTTCAGGAGTCTGCCGGAGCGCTGGCAGGCCGTGCTGTGGCACACGGAGGTCGAGGAGGAGTCCCCGAGCGATGTCGCCACGCTCTTCGGTCTCGACGCGAACGGCACGCGCGTCCTCGCGAGCCGCGCCCGCGAGGGACTGAAACAGGCCTATCTGCAAGCGCATGTGAGCGCGACCCTCACCGAGAGCGAGGAGTGCGCGCGCTACGCCGACCGGCTCGGCGCCTATGCGCGCGGCGGCCTGCGCACCCGCGCCGAGCGCGGCCTGCGCAAGCACCTGGAGGAGTGCGCCAAGTGCCGGCTGGCCGCGGGCCAGATCAAGGACGTCGCCAGTGGCATCCCCGCCGTCGTGCCGGTCGCCGTCATCGGCTGGTTCGGTGCCGCCGGGTACGCGAAGGCGGCCGCGCTCATCGGCGGCGGTACGGCGGGCGCGGGCGCGGCGGGTGCCGCCGGTGCGGCCGCCGCGGGCGGTTCCTCCGGCGGATCGGCCGCGGGGGGCGGAGCCGCCGCGTCCGAGGGGCTCGGCGCTCCGGCGAAGGCCGGTATCGCGGCGAGCGTCGTGGTGGCGGCCGGGATCGCCGCGGCGATCGCCCTCACCGGAGGCGGCGGCAAGCCCAAGGCGGACCCGCCGCCGAAGGCCAAGGAGCCCGCGGTCTCCGAGTCGATCGTGCCGCAGAAGCCGCCGCCCCCGAAGCCGAGGCCCAAGCCGACCCCGCCACCGCCCGCGCCGAAGCCGAAGCCGACCCCCAAGCCCACCCCCACCCCCACGCCGAAGCCGAAGCCTCCCGCGCAGGAGAAGCCGAAACCGAAGCCGCCCCCGCCGGCCCCGAAGCCCAGGCCGAAGCCGCCCGCGCCGAAGCCGAAGCCGCCGCCCCCACCGCCCCCGGCCCCCCGGGTCTACCAGTGGAACGAGCTGGACTACGGCCTCACGGGCGACGGCACCAAGCCCGAGATGCGGCTCACCGAGTCCAGCTGGGTGTGGCAGCGCTGGGGCCTGTCGGTCGCCGGCAAGCGGTACGCCCACGGCGTGACCGTGCACGGCAGGTCCTCCGTGACGATCGACCTGAACCGCAGCTGCTCGACGTACGACGCGGTCGTCGGTGTCGACGACATGACGATGGGGCTCGGCAAGGTGCGCTTCTCCGTGTACGGGGACGGGGCGCGGCTCTGGCGGTCCCCGCTGGTCAAGGGCGGCGATCCGGCCGTGCCCCTGCACGTGGGCCTGACCGGCCGCAAGACGGTCAGGCTCGTCGTCGAACCGCACTCGCCGTTCGACACGACGGCCCTGGCGGACTGGGCGCAGTCGCGGATGACCTGCAACTAGTCCCGCGTCCGGGCCCGGCCCTGGTCCTGTCCCGGGTCGGCGGGTACGGCCAGCTCGGCGAGCACCTGCTCGGTCGTCAGCGCGCTGCCCGCCGCGCGCTCCCGCTCGTACCCGTCCGGGCCGAGCGCGGCGACGGCCGCGCGCTCCGTGCGCTCGGCCTGTGCCGACTCCGGCATCGGGCGCGGGTATCCGTTGCGCAGGGAGGTGGCGGCGGCGAGCACCCGGGCCGCACGCGCGTGGTCGCCGAGGTCGCTCAGGAGCACGGCGGTGCTGTCCACCAGGGAGGCCAGGATGATCTCGGAGCACTGGGACGTCAGGGCCGCGCCCAGTGCGGCGACGACGATCGGCAGCCCCTCGGCCGGTCCCGACTCGGCCGCGACGATGCGTGCCTCCAGGCCGCCGAGGGCGGCTTCGAACTGCGGGGGCGGGGTGCCGTACGCGGACTCGTTCCGCGCTTCCTCCCACAGCCCGCGGGCTGTGGCGATGTCCCCGTCGTCCAGCAACATCAGCGCCCGCAGCAGCCGCACGAAGGCGCGCGAGTCCGTCACTCCGGACCGGTCGGCCTCCTGGGTCGCCTCGTCGAGGACCTTGGACGCGACGTCCCTGTCGCCCTCGCGGTAGGCGATCTCGGCGAGCCGGGCGAGCAGGAACGGCGCCTCGGCGTACGCGCTCACCTCGTAGGCGAGGCGGAGCGCCTCCTCGTACTCGGCGCGGGCCTCCTCGTGATGGCTGCGGGCCATGGCCGCCTCGCCCGCCGCGCTGCACACCTGGGCGCGCATCCAGCGGTCGCCCACGCGGCGGCTCAGCGCCCGCAGCTCCGCCAGGTCCTCGTCGACGCCCGAGAGGTGTCCGGGCATGTCGACGGCCATGTGGGCGCGGAACATGAGGATGACGCCCAAGTCCCATTCGCCGCCGTACCTGCGGCAGTTCTCGACCGCACGGTTCAGCGGACCCACCGCCTCCTCGTGGGTGCCGCCGGTGAAGAAGATGGTGAACGGCCAGATCAGCCCGGGGAAACGGGCGGACTCGGGGCCCGGGCGCATGAACGCGGCGCGCAGCGCCTCGACGTACTCCACATCGGCAAGGCCGCCGGGGCGGTCCTCACCCTCCACGGGCCTGGACTCCGCGACCAAGAAGAGGTGCAGTATCCGCAGGTTCATCCACGGCCAGTACAGCGGGTCGTCCTCGGCGGGCAGGCCCTCCGGGGCGAGTCCCACGACGCGGCCCATCCAGTCGGCGCCCTCGCTGCGGTAGTTGCGCAGCCACCAGAACCAGCCGGTGTGCAGCACCATCGCGATCGCCGCGGCCGCGTCGCGGGCCTCGATGAAGCGCTGCAGGGCCGCGCGGATGTTGTCGAGCTCGACCTCCAGGCAGGTGATCCACGGCAGTTGCTCCGCCGAGCGGATCAGGGGGTCGGCGCGGGCGACGAGGTCCGCGAAGTACGCCGAGTGGCGGGCGCCGGCCGCGGCGAGCAGCTCCGGGGTCTCGGCGGCGCGCTCGCTCGCGTACTCGTGGATGGTCTCCAGGAGGCGGTAGCGCATGCCGCCGTCCCCGGCCGCGGCGGGAACGGTCACGACCAGGGACTTGTCGACGAGGGCGCCGATCAGGTCCGTGGCGGGCGCCGTGCAGACGGCCTCCGCCGCCGGGAGGTCCCAGCCGCCGGCGAAGACGGACACCTCGCGCAGCACGGACCGCTCGGCCTCGTCGAGCAGTTCCCAGGACCAGTCGACGACGGCCCGCAGGGTCTGCTGGCGGGGCAGGACCGTGCGGCTTCCGCTGGTCAGGAGGCGGAAGCGGTCGTCGAGGCGGTCGGCGATCTGGCGCGGGGTGAGAAGACGCAGGCGGGCGGCGGCCAGTTCGATGGCGAGCGGCAGACCGTCGAGGCGGCGGCAGATCTCCGCGACGGCCGCCGCGTCCTCCTCGGGGTCGAACCCGGCCCGCACCGCCGCGGCCCGCTCGGCGAACAGGCGGTGCGCGGGGTCGGGCGGGAGCGGCTCGACGGGGCGCACCGACTCGCCCGGCACGCCCAGGGGTTCGCGGCTGGTGGCGAGGATGGTGAGGCCCGGGCAGTGCGTGAGGAGGGTCTCGGCGAGCTCGGCGGCGGCGCCGATGACGTGTTCGCAGTTGTCGAGGAGCAGGAGCAGGCTGCGCGGGGCGCAGTACTCGACGAGCTGGGCGACCGGGTCGTCCTGCGGAGCGGTCAGTTCGCTGGTCATCAGGACGGTCTCGCGCAGGTCGAGCGCGCTGACGACAGCGCCGGGCACCGCCTTGGGGTGGTCGAGCGGGGCGAGCTCGGCCAGCCATGCCTGCGGATGCCCGGCGGCGGCTTCCTCGGCGAGGCGGGTCTTGCCGGAGCCGCCCGGTCCGGTGAGGGTGACGAGGCGGGCCCTGTGCAAGTCGGAACGGATGGCGGCGAGTTCTGGTTCCCGGCCGACGAAGGAGGTCAAGCGGGTGCGGATGTTCCCCTTCCGCTCGGCGGGGGCCGAGCGTTCCGCAGGAGCCGGGTGTTCCACGGGGGCTGCGTGTTCCGTCGGAGCTGAGCGTTCCGCCGAAGCGGGCCGTTCCGTGGGGGCTGCGTGCGGCGCCCGCCGTGGTGGTGGCGCGTCCGACCCGTCCAGCAACTGCGCGTGCAGCGCCCGCAGTTCGGGCCCGGGGCCGGTGCCGAGGCCCTCGGCGAGGGCGCGGCGCGCCTCCTCGTAGGCGGCGAGCGCGGCGGCCCCGCGCCCGGCGTCGCGCAGGGCGCGGATCAGGAGGGCGCGCAGCGTCTCGTCGTACGGCTGGAGTGCGGTCAGTTCGCGCAGTTCCGGTACGACGTCGGACGCGCGGCCAAGAAGCAGGTCCGCCTCGATCCGCGCGCGGACGGCCTCGGCGCGCAGCGCCTCGGGCCGTGCCGCCGCGCTGCGGTCGGGCAGGTCGGCGAGGGCGGGGCCGCGCCACAGGGCGAGCGCGTCGCGCAGGGTGCGGGCGGCGGCCGCCGGGTCGGTGCGGTCAAGGGCCGCCCTGGCCTCGCGCACGAGCCGCTCGAAGCGGTACAGGTCGACGTCCTCGGGGGCGACGGCCAGGCGGTACCCGCCGGGGGCCGATACGACGGCGTCCCTGCCCAGGGCGCGGCGCAGGCGGCCGACCAGGGCCTGCAGGGCGGCGGGGGCGTCGGCCGGCGGGTCGTCCGCCCAGACCTCGTCGATGAGGGTGCCGACGGTGGCCGTGCGGTTGGCGCGCAGCACGAGGGCGGCGAGCAGGGCACGCAGCCGCTGGCCGCCTACGGGCAGGGTGGCGCCGTGACTGTCGTACGCCTCGGTGGCGCCCAGGATTTTGTACCGCACCACGTCATTCTCCCCGGTCGAGTGCGCTGAGGCGCATGGTTTCTTCCGGGTGCGCGTTGGCGGGGCGCCGTCAGCTCTCGGAGTGCCGCGTTCCGCGGTGTGCTCCGGGTCCGGCCCGGAGCACACCTACTGGGTCCGGCCCGGCCGCCTACCGGGCCCGGCTCTGCCGCTACCGGGTCCGACCCGGCCGCCTACCGGATCCGGCCCGGCCAGGACGCCTACTGGGCCCGACTCTGCCGCCCTGTACGTCCACTGCGGCCGCAGCAGTACGCCCGCTCCGGTACCCGGCTACGCCCGCACCAGTAGCTCCCGCCCCGGCGCGGACCCGCGCGGACCCGCCTCAGAGTCTGTCTTCGGACCCCCGCCTGCACCCCGACCTGCACCTCGACCTGCACCCTGACGCCCGGCACGCACGCACGCCCGGCACACACGCACGCTCGGCGCTGCGCCCGCGCTTCGCGCGGACGACGGGAGTCCGGAGACAGGCTCTCAGACCGCCGACGCCCCGCTCGACGGGCGGCGCCCCACCCCTAGGGCGCCCCTCTGCGGAACCACACTCCCCGTAGGAACGGCTCGCTGTCGTGCTGGAGTTCCCGTCCAGCACGTTCCTCTTCGCGACAGGAGCCGGCGCAGCCACAGCTCGGTGGAGACCAGGTCGGCCAAGCCGTCCAGCGGAAGAGGTTCCCCCTCGGCGGCCGAGCGCAGGGCCTTGCGGACGACGCGGGCCTCCACCAGGCCCGCCTGGGCGAGCAGGGGGGTGTCGAAGAGGGCGATCAGGTCGTCCACGGCCACGCGGATGCCGGTGCGCGCGGCGGCCGCGTTCGAGGCGTGGGACGGCGCGCCCCAGCCGGGTGGCAGCTCGGCGACCCCGGCGCCTTCGAGGACGGTGCGCAGGATCGCGGCGCGCGCCCCTGGCTGCACGCGCAGGGCCTCGGGGAGGGCCCGGCAGGCGCGGACGACCTGGTTGTCCAGGAAGGGCGCGTGCAGGCGCTGGAAGCGCACCTCGGCGGCCTGTTCCAGGACGCGCAGGTCCGCCGCGTGCCGGGCGAGGGCCGCCCGCGCCCGGAACTCGCCGGGACGTTGGCCCGGGCCGCCCGCGCGCATCGTCGTGTCCTGGAGGCGAACCGATACTTCAGCGAGGGCCTCGCCGGTCAGCCAGCGCGCGGCGGGCCCCGGTCTGGCCCACGCGAGGGCGGCGAGCGACGCCCCCACCGCGCCGCCCGGCTCCTCGAAGCGGCGGTGCAGCAGCCGGTCGGCGAGCGATTCGACGCCCGCGCGGTGCGGCATGCGGGCCAGTTTGCGCGCGGCGCCGTACACGCGCGCGGGGACGAGGACCGAGCCGTCGGCCTTCGCCAGGGCCGCCACGGGGCGCACCAGGTGGCGCCGCTTGCGGTCCATCAGGAGGTCGGCGAGGCGGGCCGGGTGGGCGTCGAGGACCTGCCGGGCGCCGTAGCCCGTGAAGTGGTCGGCGCTGCCCGAGGAGAGCCGGGCGCGGTGGCGCTGGGCGGAGACCAGGACGGCGCTCGGCTCGTCCGTGAGCGGGCCCTCCAGGTCGGCGTAGGGCAGGGCGTCCTCGCCGCCGGCGACGACCACGTGGTGCAGGCGCGGGTTGGCCGCGATGGCGCCGGCCCGCTCCAGTTCGGCCTCACGGCCGTCGACTGCCAGGTCGTTGAAGGTGACGGCGAGGAGCCGCTCGCCCGCGCCCGTGCCGTGCCCGAGGACGGTGCCGGGCATCCCGGGCAGACCGGCCGCAAGGAGGGCGAGGGTTCCCGAAGCGGGTCCTCCGGAGAGGTCGGCTCCGATGCCGGGCACCGGCATGCCGCGGGCCGCGCGCCGTTCGGCGGGCCCCATCCCGGGAACCGGGCCCGGGTCGACGTCCGTGCCGGGCACGTGGCGCGGGGCGGTGAGGCGGGCGCGTACCGCCTCGACGAGGGCGTCGCGGACGCCGTCCACCGCGCTGTCGGCATCCCCCGGGGGCGCCGCGACGGCCAGCGAGGCCACCGGTTCGTACCCGGCGATCTCCCGTGCGCCCGCGCGCAGGATCAGCGCGTGCCCCGGGGGCACGCGCCGCACGCCCTGGTACGGAGTCGAGTCGTGCAGCGCCTCCGGGACGTCGGGGGCGGCGAGCAGCGCCGCGAGGTGGCCGATGTCCAGGTGGGCCTCGATGAGGTCGGCCAGGGGCAGCGCGGCCGTCGCGTAGGCCGTGCCGCCGGACCAGGGGGTGTAGAAGACGGGGCGGGCGCCCGCGAGGTCCCCGGCGATCATGACGCGGCGGCCGACCTGGACGACCGCCGTGTAACTGCCGGACCAGGCGGTCAGATGGCGCAGGGCGCCGCCGCGTGCGGCGAGGAGGCCGACCCGCAGCTCCTCGTCGGAGGCCCCGCAGGTGCCGAGCACCGCGACGCGCGCCTGCTCACCGGCGGTCACCGTCCGTACTTCGTCGGCGCGCCAGTCGCCCACCGCCCAGAGCGGATCGGGGTCGCCCCACAGGAGTTGGGAGCCCACCGGGTGCACGGTCTCGCCGTTCTCGCCGGTGGCTCCGGCCGAGCCCACGACGGAGGATCTCGCGGTGGTACTGCTCCACCCCACCAACCACCGCATCGCTGCCTCCACAGGCTGTGGACGAACCGTCGGCGAAGCGCCGTCGGGCGCGGCCGACCGGTGCACCGAAGAACTGGGGACCCATGCTGCCACGAAGGAGGCGTGCGGGAAGGGCTACGGGAGCGCTTGCACGCCAGTGAATGCGCCTCGGGGGAAGGGTGGTTGAAGGATTGGTTGAAGGAAAGAACCAAGGCGCTCCCCCACAGGAACGCTTCGGGATCGCCTCGGGAACGCTTCGGGGGTGTCTCGGGGGTGGCTCGGAAACGGCCCGTGGGATGCCCCGCGGGCGACCCCGGAGTGACCTGTGGGCGGAATGTCGCTTCCCGCGCGCAGGCGCTTTTCGGCCAAATCGGCCTGGGATGGGCCCAGAACGGAACCGTTCGAAGGCAACACACAGCCCGGGAGGCGGTGTTCGCCTCCCGGACCGGTCCGCCGCCCGCGGGGATGGAGGCGGCGGTGTCCCCCAGCCCACTGACTCCAGCGCAGCGGGCCGACCCACGCACCGTCAATGGAAGCGCTCCCGTCATGGCCGGAGAAGAGCGCACGCACGGGCGCACGGCCACACAACGGGAGCACGCCGCGGCATGGACGCACTTCCGTACGGGCAACAATCTCGCCATCCGGAACTGCGCCTCTTAACGCTTGGGATGCGGCGAACTACGCTGTGTGTGCTGATGTTTTCGCGGAGGCATATACCTGGAGGATCGGCCAAACGCTCTTGCGGCCGCTATTCCGGCCACTGCGCGGGGTGGCCCGGGGCGCGACGCCCGGACCGCGGTGTGCGGGGGCTCGACCGGGGTGCCCGTGGCTCACGTCACGGCGCGCACGGCCAGGGGTGCCACTGCCCCCGGGGGGACCCAGCACGAATGCCGTGCGGTCCAGCCACTGCCCGGCAGCCGTCTGTGTCGAGGGGTGGCGCATGTCCAGGGAGCAACGCGGGCCGAACGAAAAACTCGGCACCGTTCTCGCCCTCGCGGGAATCAGCAATGCGGGACTCGCCCGCCGGGTCAACGACCTCGGCGCACAGCGCGGGTTGACGCTCCGTTACGACAAGACATCGGTGGCCCGCTGGGTCTCCAAGGGCATGGTGCCCCAGGGCGCCGCGCCCCATCTGATCGCGGCGGCCATCGGGCAGAAGCTCGGCCGCCCGGTGCCGCTGCACGAGATCGGCCTCGCCGACGCCGACCCCGCGCCCGAGGTGGGCCTCGCCTTCCCGCGCGACGTGGGGGCCGCGGTGAAGTCCGCGACCGAGCTCTACCGCCTCGACCTGGCGGGCCGCCGCGCGGGCGGCGGCATCTGGCAGTCCCTGGCCGGCTCGTTCGCGGTGAGCGCCTACGCGACGCCCGCCTCGCGCTGGCTGATAACCCCGGCCGACAGCTCCGTCGCACGCGACGTCTCGCGCGAGGCGTCCCGCGACCTCGCGCACGCCGACGACGGCGCGCCCATGAAGGTCGGCCACAGCGACGTGCTGAAGCTGCGGGAGGCCGCCGAGGACGCGCGCCGCTGGGACTCCAAGTACGGGGGCGGCGACTGGCGTTCCTCGATGGTCCCGGAGTGCCTGCGGGTCGAGGCGGCGCCGCTGCTGCTCGGCTCGTACTCCGACGAGGTCGGCCGCGCCCTCTTCGGGGCGTCCGCCGAGCTGACGCGCCTGGCCGGCTGGATGGCCTTCGACACGGGCCAGCAGGAGGCCGCACAGCGCTACTACATCCAGGCGCTGCGGCTCGCGCGCGCGGCGGCGGACGTGCCCCTTGGGGGGTACGTCCTGGCGTCCATGTCCCTCCAGGCGACGTACCGGGGCTTCGGGGACGAGGGGGTCGACCTCGCGCAGGCCGCCCTTGAGCGCAACAGGGGCCTGGCCACCGCCCGCACCATGAGCTTCTTCCGGCTCGTCGAGGCACGGGCCCACGCGCGTGCCAACGACGCACTGGCGGCGGGGGCGGCGCTGCGGGCCGCCGAGGGGTGGCTCGAGCGGGCCAGGGACGGCGACCACGACCCGACCTGGCTCGGCTTCTACTCCTACGACCGCTTCGCCGCCGACGCCGCCGAGTGCTACCGGGACCTGAAGGCGCCGCGACAGGTGCGGCGCTTCACCGAGCAGGCACTGTCCCGTCCCACCGAGGAGTTCGTGCGCTCGCACGGATTGCGCCTCGTGGTGTCGGCGGTCGCCGAGCTGGAGTCCGGGAACCTCGACGCGGCGTGCGAGCAGGGGACGCGGGCCCTTGAGGTCGCCGGGCGGATCTCCTCCGCGCGGACGACGGAGTACGTGAAGGACCTGCTGCACCGCCTGGAGCCGTACGGCGACGAGCCGCGGGTGGTGGAGCTCCGCGAGCGGGCGCGGCCGCTCCTCGTGGCTCCGGCGTAGTGGCTCCGGCGTAGGCGGCGGGCTGCCCGGGCGGTGCCTCCCGGTGCCCGGGTGAACGCGTGGGTGAGGCCGGGTGAACCGGTACGGATCGGTGGGGAAGGATCCGGCGCCCGGGGTTTGGCGGCGTTGTCAGTGGCGCAGGGCAGTATCTGTGGTGGGAGGTGAGGCGCGGTGAAGAAGGTCGCGTACGACTGCGACGTGCTGGTGATCGGCGGCGGCATCGTCGGTCTTGCGACGGCGTATGCCCTGACGCGCAGCGCTCCCGGCACCCGGGTGACGGTGCTCGAGAAGGAGCCCGGGCCCGCCCGCCACCAGACGGGGCGCAACAGCGGTGTGATCCACAGCGGGATCTACTACCGCCCCGGCTCGCTCAAGGCGAGGTTCGCGGTCCGTGGCGCCGCGGAGATGATCAAGTTCTGCGCGGAGTACGACATCGCGCACGAGGTCACCGGCAAGCTGATCGTCGCCACCGAACGCGAGGAGCTCCCCCGGCTGCACGCACTGGTCCAGCGCGGCAGGGAGAACGGCATTCCGGTCCGCGAGCTGGGCCCCGCGCAGATCACGGAGTACGAGCCGGAGGTCCGCGGCCTGGCCGCGATCCACGTGGGGACGACCGGGATCTGCGACTACGGCGCGGTGGCGGCGCGCCTGGCCGAGGCGTCCGGGGCCGACATCCGCTACGGGGCGCGGGGCGCCGTCGTCCGTATCGACCGCCGCCCCGACCTCGGCGTCGCGGTCGCCACGGCGGACGGCTCGGTCGTCCGCGGCAAGGTCCTGGTGAACTGCGCGGGGCTGCACTGCGACGCGGTCGCGCGGCTCACCGGGGACGATCCGGGCATGCGGATCGTGCCGTTCCGGGGGGAGTACTTCGACCTGGTCCGGCCCGAGCTGGTGCGCGGTCTCGTCTATCCCGTGCCGGACCCGGCCTTTCCGTTCCTCGGCGTCCACCTGACGCGAGGGGTCGGCGGCGGGGTCCACGTGGGGCCGAACGCGGTGCCGGCGCTGGCCCGCGAGGGGTATGACTGGTCGGTCGTCCGGCCCCGTGAGCTCGCCGGGACGATCGGCTGGCCCGGTTCCTGGCACATGGCCCGCCGGCACTGGCGGTACGGGGCGGGTGAGCTGCGGCGCTCCGCGTCGAAGGCGGCGTTCACCTCGGCGGTGCGGAGGCTGCTGCCGGCGGTGCGGGCGGATGATCTGGTGCCGGCCCCTGCGGGGGTGCGGGCGCAGGCGGTGCTGCGGGATGGGACGCTGGTCGACGACTTTCTGATACGGGAGGGGGCGCGCGCGGTCCACGTCCTGAACGCGCCGTCTCCTGCGGCTACGGCTTCCCTCCCTATTGGGAGGGAGGTTGCTCGGAGGGCGTTGGGGTCCCTGCGGGGCGTGTGTGGCTGAGCGCGCGGTTGCTGCGGCCCTGGCCGCGACCCTCTCGCCCCCATCTTCATCGCGGGCCACGACCCGGCTAGGTGCGCAGTTCCCCGCGCCCCTTGGCGGCGATCCGTTGCCCTCAGCGTCATGGCGGGCCCCGACCCCACTACGTGCGCAGTTCCCCGCGCCCCTTGGCGGCGATCCCTCGCCCCCACCGTCATCGCGGGCCCCGACCCCACTAGGTGCGCAGTTCCCCGCGCCCCTTAGCGGCGATCCGTTGCCCCCGCCCGGCCAGGTGCGCGGTTCCCTCCGTCCCTGGTCGTAAAATTGGGGGCACTGTGTCTGACTCATTCCATAGCCCCGACGCCCCGTCGCCCCGCGAGGTCGCCGCGCCCCGGTTTCCCGGGGGGCCCTCGCCCGATCCCGCTGGGTCGCACCATGAGCGGCGGATCCGTAGCTTTCAGCCCCGGCGCAGTCGGGTGACCGCCAGCCAGGGGGACGCTCTGCGTCGGCTCTGGCCCCAGTGGGGCATGGACATCGACGGGCTGCGCCGGCTCGACCTCGCCGAGCTGTTCGGGGACGACAAGCCCGTCGTCCTGGAGATCGGCTTCGGCATGGGCGAGGCCACCGCCCAGATGGCCGCCGCCGACCCGGACACCGGCATCCTCGCCGTCGACGTGCACACCCCCGGCCAGGGCAACCTCCTCGGCCTCGCCGAGCGGAACGGTCTGAGCAACGTCCGCGTGGCCAACGGCGACGCGATCATCCTGCTCCGCGAGATGCTCGCGCCCGAGTCCCTCGACGGCCTGCGCGTCTACTTCCCCGACCCCTGGCCCAAGGCCCGGCACCACAAGCGCCGCCTGATCCAGCCGGAGTTCCTGACGCTGGCCGCGCCCTCCCTCAAGCCCGGCGCGCTGCTGCACTGCGCGACCGACTGGGAGCCGTACGCCGAGCAGATGCTGGAGGTGCTCACCGCGCACCCCGACTTCGAGAACACCCAGGCGGACGGCGGGTACGCCCCGCGCCCCGACTTCCGCCCCCTCACCCGCTTCGAGGGCCAGGGCCTCGGCAAGGGCCACGTCGTCCAGGACCTGCTGTTCCGCCGAGTTGCCCCTCCCCAGGGCTGAGGCACCGTCGCGGCCCGTCCCGTCCCTCGTTAGGGTCAACGGCGTGGCCACCAGTTCTCCGTATCCCATACCCCCCGAGGCGCCCGCCCCGGGGGCACTGCGCCGCGTGCGCTGGTGGCAGCGGCGCGCGATACGCGTGGCCGCGCTCGTCACGCTGCTCGCCCTCTCGGGCCTGGTGATCCTCGCCCTGGTCAGGGAGCAGACCGGCACCGAGGGCTTCCTGGTCGGGCTCGGCCTCGCGATCGTGCCCGTGCCGCTGCTCGTCGCCGCGTTCCGCTGGCTGGACCGGGTGCAGCCGGGACCGTGGCGGAACCTCCTCTTCTCCTTCTCCTGGGGCGCCTGCGCGGCCGCCCTCATCGCGATCGTCGCGAACAGCTTCGCGATCCGCTGGATAGCCACCGCCACCGCCGACCCCACCAGCGCGGACAACCTCGGCGCGACCGTGATCGCCCCGATCGTCGAGGAGAGCGCGAAGGCGGCGGCCGTCCTGCTCGTCTTCCTCTTCCGCAGACGCGACTTCACGGGAATCGTCGACGGCGTCGTCATAGCGGGGGTGACCGCGACGGGGTTCGCGTTCACCGAGAACATCCTCTATCTGGGCAACGCCTTCGTCACCGACCAGCTCAGCCGCGAGAGCGGCCTCGCCTCGGTGACGGCGGCGACCTTCTTCGTGCGCGTGGTCATGTCACCGTTCGCGCATCCGCTCTTCACCGTCCTGACCGGCATCGGCTTCGGCCTCGCCGCGTTCGCCGCCGACCGCCAGCGGCTGCGGCGGCTGCTGCTTCCGCTCGCCGGACTGCTGCTCGCGATGGGCATGCACGCGCTGTGGAACGGCTCGGCGGTCTTCGGCCAGTTCGGCTTCTTCACCGTGTACGCGGTGTTCATGCTCCCGGTGTTCGGCCTGCTCACCTGGCTGGCCGTCTGGACCCGGCAGCGCGAGCTGCGCACGATCCGCGCGGAGCTGCCCGCGTACGCGGCGGCCGGCTGGCTGACGCCGCCCGAGCCGTACGCGCTGGGCTCGATGCGCGCCCGCTCGCTGGCCCGCGACTACGCCTCGTACACCTGGGGCAAGGCGGCTGCCCGCACGGTCGCGGAGTACCAGACGTACGCGACGTCCCTCGCGCTCCTGCGCCACCGGGGCCGCCGCGGCCGGGCCGGGGCCGACTTCGTCGTACGCGAGCGGGAGCTACTCGAAAGGCTGTGGGAGCGCCGCGAACCGGCCCGCCCCGCCCTCGCGTACGCGGCGCGGGCGACGGCACCGGTCCTGCTCCCCGTGCCGTACGCGGGGTACGGGCACCCCCCGTACGGGTACCCGCAGCCCCGCCCCGCGTACCCGCAGCCCTATCCCGCGTACGGCTACCCGACGACGTACGACAACCCCTACCGCTCTTAGGCCCTACGCGGAAGCCTCCGTCAGGCGCGCGAGCTCCGCCTGCGTCAGTTCCAGGTCCGCCACCGCGAGCAGCGCGGGCAGCTGCCCGACCGTGCGCGCGGAGGCGATCGGCGCCGCGACGGTGGGCTGCGCCGCCAGCCAGGCGAGCGCCACGGTCGCGACCTCGGCGCCGCGGTCGGCGGCGATCTCGTCGAGCGCGGCGAGGACACGGTCGCCGCGCTCGCTGCCCACGTACGACTCGACCCGTCCGCTGCGCGCGCTCTCCACCCGCGCACCGGGGCGGTACTTGCCGGTCAGGAAGCCGGACGCGAGCGCGTAGTAGGGGACGGCCGCGAGGCCGGAGCGCGAGGCGAGCTCCTGGAGCGGGCCCTCGTAGGTGTCGCGGGAGACGAGGTTGTAGTGCGGCTGCAGCGCGACGTAGCGCGCGAGGCCCTCGCGGTCGGAGAAGTCGAGGGACTCCTGGAGCCGCTCGGGCGTGATGTTGGAGGCGGCGATGGCGCGCACCTTGCCGTCCCGCACCAGCTCGTCGAGCGTGCCGATGATCTCCTCGACGGGGACCGAGGGGTCGTCGTAGTGCGTGTAATAGAGGTCGATGTAGTCGGTGCCGAGACGGCGCAGGGACTGCTCGGCGGCGCCCTTGATGGTGGCCGGGGAGAGGCCCTTGTACGCGGGGTGCGCGCCGGCCTTCGTGGCGATGACGACATCGGAGCGGTTGCCGCGCTCGGCGAGCCACTCGCCGATGAGGGTCTCGGACTCGCCGCCCTCGTTGCCCTCCACCCAGGCCGAGTACGCGTCGGCGGTGTCGATGAAGTTGCCGCCCGCGGCGGTGTAGGCGTCGAGGACGGCGAAGGACGCGGCGCGGTCGGCGGTCCAGCCGAAGACGTTGCCGCCCAGGGAGAGCGGGAAGACCTCGAGGTCGGAAGAGCCGAGCTGGCGAAGAGAAGTCATACGTTCCGCAACGTCCGCGGTGGAAGCGGAATTCCGTCTCGCCGGGACGGGACCGGCGGCCCTGGCGTCGGGGGGGGGTGGGCGCCAGGGCCGCCGGAGTCGAGGGGGCCCTCAGGGGTGGTTCAGGGGGGCAGGAGGGTTCAGGGGGTGGTTGCGGGGGTGCTCAGGGGTTGAGGCCCTTGCCCTGCAGCCAGCCGAGCGGGTCGATGCCGGTGCCGTCGGGCGTGTGGACCTCCATGTGGAGGTGCGGCCCGGTGACGTTGCCGGTCGCGCCGACGCGGCCGATGACCTCGCCCGTGGTGACCTTCTGCCCCGCGCTGACATTGAGCGAGGACTGGTGGCAGTACCAGACCTCCGTGCCGTCCTCCAGTTCGAGCACGGTGCGGTAGCCGTACGCGCCCGCCCAGCCGGCCTCCTTGACGGTGCCGGTGTGCACGGCCTTGAGGGGGGTACCCGTGGGTGCGGCGAAGTCCAGACCGGTGTGGTGGCCGGAGGACCACATGGCACCGGCGTCGCCGAAGTGCGAGGTGAGGGTGTACGAGGAGGTGGGGATGGCGTAGCTCTTGGCGAGCTTGGCCAGGCGCTCGGCCTCTGCCTTGGCCTTGCGGGCCTCCGCCTCCTTCTTCTTCTTGGCGGCGGCCTCGGCCTTCGCGTCCCGCTGGGCCGCCTGCTGCTGGGTGGCGGCCTCTTCGGCGGCCTTCTTGACGGCCGCGTCCTCGGCCGCGGTCCGTACGACGGTGTCCGCCTGGTCCTGCTGGTTCTCGGCCTGCTGCATGATGCGGGCGCGCAGCGCCTCGCCCGCGTCGGTGGTGCCCTGCTCGGCGTCGGCGGTGCTGACGCCGGCCGCGGTGAGGGGGGCCGCCGCGGCGGCGGACACCGTGGAGTCCGCCGCGTCGTCAGATATCAGCGAGCCCACGCCGGGCAGCGACTTGGCCTCCGGCAGCGAGTCCGCGACGGTGTCCATGCCCGGCAGGTCGGGCATCGAGAGGGAGACCGGCGGCTTGCCGTCCTGCGCGGTGGCGATGCCGCCCGCGCCGACGGCGGCGATGACGCCCACGCCGAGGACGGTGGAGCTGCGGGCGAGCCCGCCGCCCTTCTTGTGCACACGGTGCCTGCCACGGACGGGACGGACGGAATCCTCGGTGGGGTTCCACTCCTCGAAGGAGTCGTCGTACGTACCGAAGTCATCGTCATTCGGTATGTACACGGCTTGGGGGGCAGGCCGGTTGGACGCCACTGGGGCGCACTCCTTTCCTTCCTTCTCGCCTACCGGGTTAGCTGACGGGTTCGGAGCAGGAAGGTCTCCTACGGACACCTGGCGCCGGTACACGGATGCACGGTGCTCAGCTGCCTGATTCACCCCAAGTTGGTGGTTCCCCGGCTCCCTTTCGGGATTAGGCGTGTGCGCGCGGAGCCGCCTCTAGTGACGGCTGGGACGACCGCGCTGCGTTATCGAACGTTAATAGACAGCGGGTCCGTATTCCAAGCTGTTCCGGTTGATCGTTAACGCCGACCGGGTGTACGTACCGGGACACGGAGGTTCGGAACGGGGCGAGTTGACGCCCTCTCACGCCCCCGCGGCACGCACCGGAGCTTCACATTCCCTTGACAGTACGTCAGTTGTCATGCGGAGGGATGCCCTTCAGTCACGGGCCGTGATGTCCGGATCCCCGGCGACGGGCCGCCGCACCGCGAGCAGCGCCATGTCGTCGGTCATCCGCCCCCCGGTGTGCCGCCGCACCTCCTCCGCCAGCGCGGCGAGCAGCGCGCGCGGGCCGCCGCGGCCCGGGAAGATGCGCCCGCCGAGCCGGGTCGCGGGATCGTAGAACTCCCCCGCAGGATCGCGCGCCTCCGACAGGCCGTCCGTGTAGAAGAGCAGCATCGCGCCGGGCGGGAACTCCGACTCGTCCGCCCGGTCCGGCCAGACCCCCAGCTCGCCCATGCCGAGCGGCAGCGCGGGCTCGCTCGCCGACAGGACGCACAGCCGGCCGTCCCCGCGCAGCAGCAGCGGCGACGGGTGCCCCCGGTTGATCAGCCGTACGGCGCCGCCGGCGTGGTGGATCTCGGCGAGTACGGCGGTGGTGAACCCCTCGAACTGGTCGAGCCCGTCGCGCCGGGTGCCCTCGCGCGCGAGCGCCCGCTCCAGGCGCTGCGCCACCGCCTCAAGCGTCGTCTCCTGCTCGGCGGCCTCCCGGAAGGCGCCGATGACGACGGCGACCGCGGCGACCGCGCCCATACCCTTGCCCCGGACGTCGCCGACGATGAGCCGCACGCCGTGCGGGGTGTCCTGCACCGCGTAGAGGTCGCCCCCGATGAACGCGTCGGCCTGCGCGGCCTCGTACCGCGCCGCGATGTCGAGCCCGCCGATCCGCGGATCGGGTTCGGGCAGCACGGCGCGCTGGGTGGTCTCGGCGATGGAGCGGGCGTTGGCGAGCCGGTCGTTGCCCCGGCGCACGACGCGGTTGATGACGATCGCGAGGGCCGCGACGGTGACCACGGTGAGCACCTCGGTGACGGCCTCGACATGGCCGCTGACCGGGTTGCCGAAGTGCAGGAAGAGGACGGCGGCCGTGGCGGCGGCGCCGGTCAGGACGGTGCTGAGCTGCGAGTAGAAGGGGGCGGCGATCAGCGGGGCGGCCGTGTAGAGGGGGGCCGCGGTGAATTCCGGCGGGGTCGTCACGTCGTACACGACGCCGACGATCAGGAGCAGGAGGGGCAGGGACCGGACGAAGGTCCGCTCGTGCGCGGTGGCACCCCTGTCCCCGGATCCCGCTCGCTGCCCCACCGCTTGTCTCCCGCCGACTCCGCGCCCATCACGCGCTCCACTCAGGGTTCCCCCGACGGGGAGCGGGTGCGACCTGGTGCGGTCCGACCGGGTTACGGGAAGGGCGTACGGGAAAACACCTAGGGCCCGGAACCAATTGCTTGGTTCCGGGCCCTAGGCCTTGAGTAGCGGGGACAGGATTTGAACCTGCGACCTCTGGGTTATGAGCCCAGCGAGCTACCGAGCTGCTCCACCCCGCGCCGTTGAATGCAACTCTACGCCATTGGGAGGGGTGCGTCGAACCACTTCAGGCGTTGCCCGCGTGCGTGAGCGTCTCCCAGGCCACGAAGAGGCCGTCCGTCCCCTCCGGCCGCCCGCGCTCCGTGTACCTCTCGGTCTCCGGCATCTCCAGGTGCAGCCGCCCCCGCAGGTGGTTCAGGCCGACCTCCGTGTCGGGGCCCATGTCGCGCCGCACCCTGCCGCCGCACAGCCAGCCCGGCACCGGCGCGCCCAGCTGGTACTTGGAGTGGAACTCGAAGGCGGCCCGCAGCCGGTCCTTGACCTCGCCGTACAGGTCGACGCCCTGGTGGTGGGCGGTCTCCGCCATGTGCGCGGTGGCGGCGAGCGAGTAGCTGGCGTGCTTGAAGTTGCGGCAGGTCTCCTGGGAGAGCCCGTCGGCGAAGGTGTCCTGCCCGAACCAGTACCTCTTCAGCTCGGCAGCGGTGTCGATGCCGCTGCCCTCCGGCGAGACCGGCAGCTTGCCGTCCGACTCCAGATAGAAGTAGGCGGGCACGCGCGTGCGGAAGTGGTGCACGGACTTCTCGAACGTGGCGTGGTCGTCGAGGAAGACGGCCATCGCCATGGTGGCGTCGGCCATCACCAGGTCCCAGTTGCCGTTGAAGTCGGCGGAGCCGTTCTCGACCTGCGGCAGGTAGGCGGTGCGGAGCATCCGCTCGAAGCGCAGCAGCGAGCCGTCGTTCCAGCCGTCGTAGGTGTAGCGCACCGCCTCGGCGGCGCGGGCCCAGGAGGACGCGGCCCAGGCGGTCTGGAGCCCGGCGTTGGCCTCGGTGTGCTTGGTGATCACCTTCGCCCAGGCGTCCATGATCTGCACGGCCTTCTCGGCGTGCGCGCGCTCACCGGTGATGTTCCAGAGCAGCGCCTGGGTGTACGCGGCCAGAGCGTCCTGGCGCTCCTCGACACACCCCTTGCCGGGGCGGGTGTCGGGCGGGCACTCCACGACGGGGTACGGGGTGGCCCGGTAGTCGTCCGCCGCGTACTTGCTGCCCCGCATCTGCTCGTACGCCTTCAGCCAGGGCTGCTCCCGCGCCCTGACGTGCGCACGGACCCGGTCGAACTGCTCCTTGCCGACCAGCACGCCGGGGTGCTTGAACGCCAGGTCCAGGGGGCGGGCGGCGGCCGTACGGGTGTCCGGGCCGCCGGAGCCGCCGCCGCCACCGCAGGCCGCGGCGAGGGCGACGAGGAGGGGCGAGAGGAGGAGCACGACGACGCGCCGCCCGCGCCGCCCTCTGCCACGTACGGCTGCTGCCATGCTGCACCTCCGGTTCGGGCCCGCTGCCCCGGCAGTACAGCGTCGCCCGGGGCGCGGGCGGGCGCACCGCCGGACTGCTCCGTTCGGGCGGCGCGCGGCACGGGTGGTGCGCGGCACGGGTGGTGCGCGGGCCGGGGCTGGTGGTGCGCGGCCCGGCGCCGGTGGCGTGCGCCCTCCCGTACGCCCCACGCCCCACGCCCCACGCCCCTCAGATCACCGGCGGGCGGCCGAGGCGCGTCAGCCTCCACACCGTGCGCCAGCGCATGGGCCTGCGCTCGCCGCACGGCGTCCGCACCCCCTCGACGAAGCCGCCGGCCCAGGCGCGCAGGCCCGGCAGCGAGCGGGTCCGGGCGAGGGTGAGAAGGGTCCAGATGCCCAGGTGGACGGGGATCAGCGGGAGCGGGAGGCCGCGGCGGACCAGCCAGACGCGGTTGCGGGCGGTGTTGCGGTAGTAGACGGCGTGCCGGGCCGGGGAGGTCTTGGGGTGCTGGAGCAGCAGGGCAGGCTCGTAGAGGATCTGCCAGCCGTCGTCGACGGCCCGCCAGGCCAGGTCGGTCTCCTCGTGCCCGAAGAAGAACTGGGCGGGCCAGGTCCCGGTCCGGGCCAGCATGGGCATGGACAGGGCGTGCCCGCCGCCGAGGAAGGCGGTGACCGGGCCGCGGCGCATCGGGTCGGTGGCGCGCAGGCGTGGGATGTGGCGGCGCTGGGTCTCGCCCGTCTCGTCGGCGATGCGGAAGCCGACGATGCCCAGGTGCGGGTCGGCGGCGAACAGGTCGCGGATCCTGCGGAAGACGTCGTCGGCGACGAGCAGCCCGTCGTCGTCGAGCTCGATGACGACGTCCACGTCGCCGAAGTCCGCGAGGCGCTCGATGGCCACGTTGCGGCCGCCCGGGCAGCCGAGGTTCTCGTCCAGCTCGACGGCGGTCACCTTGCCGGGCAGGGGCGGGAGTTCGGGGAGGGGCGAGCCGTTGCCGACGAGGACGACGCGGTCCGCGGGCACGTCCTGCATGGCGACGGACGCGAGCAGCGCGTCGAGCTCTCGGGGGCGGTTGCCCATCGTGATGACGGCGACGCCCAGGCGCGGCAGCGGTGGCTGAGGCACGGCGGTCCCTCCAGAGGTACGAGGTGCAAGGTGCGAGGCGCGAGGTGCGAAGTGCGAGGTGCGGCGGAAGTCGGCCAGTCAACACCACGGCGCCCCGCGGGGCCGAAGCCGGGCGGGGCGCCGTGGGGGCGTACGGGGTTGTTGCGGGGGCGGGCCGGGGCGGGGGGACGGGGGTCAGGCCCGGGGCTCAGGCGCCTTGGCTCAGGCGGCCGGGGTCAACTCGCTGCCGCGGGCGGCCTCGTCGTCGGCGGGGGCCTGCTCCTGCGCGGTGGTCTTGTCGTCCCGGATGAGGACGAGAGCGAGGACGGCGGCGGCCAGGACGCCCGCGGCGCCGGCCCAGAAGCTGGCGGACATCGCCTCGGTGAAGGCCTCGCGGGCGGCCGTGGCGAGGGCGTTGTCGCCGGTGGTGGCGGCCAGGGCGAGCGCGTCCTGCACCGAGTGGCCGGCCTGCGCCGATGCGTCGGCGGGCAGGGCGCCGGTGTAGGTGCTCGAGAGGACCGTGCCGAGGACGGCGACGCCGAGGGCCGCGCCCGCCTGCTGGACGGTGTCGTTGAGGGCCGAGCCGACCCCGGCGTGCTCGGCGGGCACGGCGCTCATCAGGGCGGCGGTCGCGGCGGGCATCGCGAGCCCGCCGCCGATGCCGATCAGGACCATGGCCGCGGCGAGCATCCCGAACCCGGCGTCCGAGGGGAGGGAGGCGAGGGCGCCGAAGCCCGCGGCGATGACGGTGAGGCCCGCGGCGGTCATGGGGCGGTTGCCGACCTTGTTGCCGAGGGTGGCGCCGACGCCGTTGAAGAGGAGCGTGGCGACGGCCATCGGGGCGAAGGCGATGCCGGTCTTCGCGGGCGAGTAGCCGAGGACGAACTGCAGGTACTGGGTGAGCACCAGCATCAGGCCGCCGTTGGCGAAGGTCAGCAGGACGAGGGAGAAGCTGGCGCCGCTGAAGACGCGATCACGGAAGAGCGAGAGCGGCACCATCGGCGCGTCGGTGCGGGTCTCCCAGATCCCGAAGGCGACCAGGGCGACGACCGCGACGCCGAGCGAGAGCTGCGTACCCGTGTCGTCCAGGCCGGTCTTGGCGGACTCGATGATCGTCCAGACGAGCGCGGTCATGCCGGCCATCGAGAGGACCATGCCGAGCGGGTCGGCCTTGCGGGCGGGGCCCTTGGACTCGGGCATCAGGACGAGGGCGGCGACGATGGCGAGGCCGGCGATCGGGACGTTCATCAGGAAGACCGCGCCCCACCAGAAGTGGGCGATCAGGACGCCGCCGAGCACGGGCCCGCCGACCAGGCCGACCACGGCCACCGCGCTCCAGGCGCCGATGGCCTTGCGGCGCTCCTCGTCGTCGAAGACGGTGATGAGGATCGACAGGGTGCTCGGCATGATCAGGGCGCCGCCGACGCCCATCAACACCCGCCCCGCGATGAGCTGTTCGGGGTTCTGGGCGACGGTGGCCAGGAGGGACGCCGCACCGAAGAGGGCGAGCCCCACGATCATCACGCGCCGCCGTCCGAACCGGTCGGAGAGGCTGCCCGCGGTGAGGAGCAGTCCGGCGAAGACAAGGATGTACGACTCGATGATCCACTGGATGTCCTGGGCGTCCGCGCCCAGATCCTCGGCGATGGGCGGGACCGAGACGGTCAGGACCATATTGTCGACGACCAGGACGAGCGTGCTCAGGCAGAGCACGATCAGGATGAGCCAGCGGCGCGGATCGCGGCGTACTTCCATCGTGGGACCCCCAGGAACGTAGGCGGCACGCTCGCTGAGTACGGCGTGCTCTCGTTGCGAACACTGTACGCACTGCGCACGGTGTGCGCAACGGGCGTACGCCGTGCGTCTGGATTGGCTCCACTTGACTCGGGGTGGTCTGGCGCTGGAGCAGCCCGTACGGGCATGGTCACCGGCGGTATCGTCGCCCCCGTCCGCCGACGCGGCACGTACGCGAAGGACCACGTACGCGAAGGGCCCAGCACGCTCAGCCCGGCACACTCAGCCCAGGACGCCTCATTCCCCAAGACGCCTCATTCAGTGACCGGTTGCACCGAACGCTTACCCCGTCTTCCCACCAGGAGTGACCAAGCATGCCAACCATCACCGAGCTCAGCGAGCTCAGCGGCGAGTACGTCCTCGACCCCGAAGGGACCCGGATCGGGTTCATCGGCAAGCACTCCGTGGGCCCCCAAGTGCGCGGGGAATTCGAGGAGTTCGAGGGCAGCGCGCACCTCGACGGCGACACCCCGTCGAAGTCCGGCATCCAGCTCACGCTCCGGTCACAGAGCCTCCAGACCCGCAACCGGTTCCGCGACGACCCGCTGCGCACCAAGTTCCTCGACGCGGCCAGCCACCCCGTCATCACCTTCACCTCGACCGAGGTGGAGCACGTGGACGGCAGCCGCTTCAGGGTCACAGGCGACCTGACCCTGAGGGGTACGACGAAGCCGCTCACCCTCGACGTCGAGACGACCGGCGGCGAGCACGACCCGCAGGGCCGCCTCCGGGTCGGCTTCCGGGGCAGCGTCACGATCAACCGCAAGGACTGGGGCGCGAGCGCGAACGCCGTGGACACGCTGATCGTCAGCTCGAAGGTGACGGTCGAGTTCGAGGTCGCGGCGGTCCGGCAGCCCTGATCCCCCCCCTTCTCGCACAAAAACGTATGTGTGAGGTGTGCGGGGCGGGGGACCTGGGAGGCAGGTCCGGGCACGGCAGCGATCCTCTGGAGGGCCGGCCCGGCCAGGTTCCTCCGGTTCAGCAGAGAGCCGGGGGAGCCGTGCGTTCGGGTCCGCTTCGGCGGCCCTTTAGGTTTTCGTTCACACTGTGCCGCCCTGCTCACAGACCCGCCGCGCAACCTCCCGCAGCTTCATGTTGTTCTCCTGCGAGAAGCGCCGCAGTACGTCGAACGCCTCCTCCTCGGCGATGCGGTGACGGGCCATCAGGATGCCTATCTCCTCACCGATGGAGTGCCGGGTGGCGGTCGGTGAAGGGCAGGAACCCCATCCTGCTGCCCACGCCGAGCGCGTAAGCGCGCGGGGCAGCTCCCCGCGCCATGGAAGCCATCTGCAACGCGAACCCACGCCAGTCCATGACCGCCCCGCCCTTCCCGCCCTCGGCCCTTCGGCCCTTCGGCCAGCCTGCTATGGGCGTGGGCGGGTGGGGTCGGGCTTGGCGTACGGGGCCACTTTTCGGGCCGTACGACGGGTCCCGGCGACCGGGCGGCGTACCGTGGCGGCGTGGCAACCGACGATCTGGGGCGGACCCTCCGACGCCTGCGCCGTCTGGCCTCCCTGACCCAGGAAGAGCTGGCGGAGCGCTCCGACGTAAGCGTCGACGTGATCCGCCAGCTCGAACAGCGGCGCAAGCATTCGGCGCGGCTGCCCACGCTGCACGCCCTGGCCAACGGACTCGGCGTGGAGCTGACGACGCTTCTCGGCGACCCTCCCGCGGTCAGCTCTACCGGCGAGAACGACGGCCCCCGCTTCGTGGCGGTACGGCGCGCCGTCATGCCTGCGCTCTGGGGGCCCGCGCCGAAGCCACCGGGCCCCGGCTTCTCCCTGGACCGCCTGCGCGAGCAGATCGCGGACGGCTGGACGCAGTACCACGCCGCCGAGTTCGACCCCGTGATGAAGGTGCTGCCCGACATGATCGCGGATGCGCGTTCGGCCACGGTCGCCGGCCACGACGCCGACCGGGGCGCCGGTTTCGCGGCGCTCGGCAAAGCTCTCCAGCTTGCCGGACACGTAGCCGTACGGATGGGGAAGACCGACCTCGCACTGATCAGCCTGGAGCGTGCCATAGAGGCGGCGGGGCAATCCCCGGACCCCCTGCTGCGCCCCATGATCGCCAACTCCGTTGCGTGGACGTACCAGCGACAAGGGCGCCTCGCCGACGCCATGAGCATCGCCCTGCACGCCGCCGCCGGCATCAAGGACTGCGGTCACACGGGGACCGCTGACGGCTTGAAGGTCTGGGGCGCGTTGACCATGTCCGCCGCCACGTCGGCCGCACGCAGCAACGACTACGCGCGGGCCGCCGAGTTGATGGAGAACGCCGAGGCCGAAGCCGCGCGTGTGGCCAGACTGCCGCAGGGCGGTGACAGTCGCATGGTCAGCGTCTTCAGTCCGTCTTCGGTACGGATCGAACGCGTTCGGCTAGCCGTTCAGTACGGGCGCCCCGAGCAGGCCCTGGCGCTCGCGAAGGGCATGCGGCTGAGCAAGGACGTCCCTCCGTCATGGCGAACGTGGCTGTTGCTGGACGTGGCCCGCGCTCACACCGACCTCGGTGACGCGGCGGGAGCGGTGAAGGCCCTGGAGTCCCTACGCCGTGTCGCGCCGACGTGGATGCAGCACCACACCTTGGCGGTGGCCATCGTTCGCGACCTGTGGGCGCTGCCCAACCACCCGGCCGGGCTGGGCTCGTTGGCCGGCTTCCTGGGCGTCAGCGAATAGCGTCGAGAAAGTGGGACGCCCCGTCCCTGTCACTCTGTGTAGCGCGTCGATTTCATGAGTCGTACTGCGCCCCGGTGACCACAGGACCGGCCCCGGGGCATGGCCGACCACGTAGGAGTCGACATGGCCGACGGCACGGACCGAGCTCTGGGCTCGGGAAGAGGCGCATTCCCGCAGCCCGTGAGCGCGGCGTTCGACTGGCTCGCGCGCGCCCAGCAAGAGCCACACCAGGCACACCGGGAGTGGCAGGAGCGGGGCATCGCTCTGCTGCCGCTCGGCAAAAGGTTCAACTCGGTATGTCTGCCCGGCCGGATCGTGCATGCAGGCATCGGTGCCGATGCCCTCGACGTGGTGACCCGGACCCTGGCCGAGCTGCTCGGCGGCCCGGTGATTCACAACGCCCCGCAGAACACGTACTACGCGCTGGTCGAGAAGGGACCGACGGCGCGATGGAACTACCCCGATGAGGCTCCCATGCTCGGCAGCGGCCACTTCCTGAGCGTCCCCGCCTCAGACCTCCGCGGCCCGACCGGCCTGCACTGGGCGGTACGACCCCGCATCGTCGGCGACCTGTGCCCCGTACCGTCCGTCGCCGCGCTCGTGCACATCGCCCGCGGCACCCTCAAGGGAGCGCGGCGATGAAGCTCACCGACCACCTCTCAGCGCCCGTCCTGCCCGCAGTCAACGTCCTCTCCACTGGCCAAGCGCGGGGCCGGGACTGCGTCTTCTGCGGCATCATCCTGACCTCTGACACCGCCGTCGACCTAGGTGTCCGCGATCTGCAGCGCGCTGGAGAGAAGGTGCACTGGTTCCCTCGTGCGTGCCGATGGTGCGCCGACGGCGGATATGTGGACATCCTCTTCGCCGCCGCATTCTCCGCGTGTGGCACCCTGCCGCCTCCCGAGCAGTTGACCGACCTGTACCGCCGTCTGCGGCACGAGATCCGGCGCCGACTGCCGGCCGCCACGAAGGCTTCCGACGAGGCAGGCGAGGGGAGCCTGGAGTGGCACGCGCACCAGCGCAACATCGACGCCGCCCACGACGCCCTGGCCGACGAGCCCGGTGACCGCCCCGGCTCGCTGGTGCTGGCGATGCGCGTTGCCGAGCTCGGCCGACGGCTACGCGACCTCCTCCGCTACCCGCCCTGCGGGGGGACGTGAACGGGGCGTCGCCCCTCGTCCGCGTCCACTGCGCGCCATGCCTCCGCAGGCTCCTGACGCAGGCGTAGGCCACGAGCTCTGCGCCCATGCGTCATGCGGCGGCGGTCGCTGGTCCTGCGGCAGCGGCCGCCGTGAGAAGCTCCCCGCCGGTGCGGCTCCCTGCGCCGCCCCTTGATCGCTGTCCCTTCAGGCCAGCAGGGGCCAGCAGGGGCCAGCTAAAGATCTTGCAGCCACCGAAAACGACTCGACCCCTGGTCAGATCGCTCTGACCAGGGGTCGATTCGTGGGCCGCGTGGGACTCGAACCCACAACCTACAGATTAAAAGTCTGCTGCTCTGCCAATTGAGCTAGCGGCCCGCCCGCCCAGCATAGCCGTACGGTCGCACTGCCCTCACAGGCTTATCCGAGTCGGGCGCGCCCGGCCCTGACCGGGCGACCCGGGCCTCTCCGCCGAGGGCCGGGGCGCGGCCCGGACAAGCGCCGGTCGGCCGAGGCACACGCCAGGCCCCGCGCACCACCCCTGAGCAACGAATTCATCAATTGACAGTCGCGCGACGTTATGCCCTCCGTCATGCCATCGGCTGCTCAGCAAAGGCGGCAATTTATTCAAGGGGAGAGAATTGACAGGCCCCGCCATGGCATGCCCTGGATGACCTGCCAGAACCTTCGCATTACAGGTCACTCAGTAATTGACAGGGGCGGAATACCATGCCCTCGATACCCCGCCAAAAAAGGTCACCTTTTTTGATTGACAGAGGCGCGGTGATTATCTACGGTCCATTCGACAGTTCTTACCAACCACCCCACCCAAGGGAATTCATGACCACAGCCCCGGCGTTGCCGAAGTCCAAGCAGCAGTTGATCCTTGCCGTTCTCATGGTGTGCTCTCTGCTGATCTGGCTGGACAACACCGTCCTGAGCACCGCCCTGGAGACCCTCGCGGACCCGGCCCGCGGACTGGACGCCGACCCCGCCGAGCTGCAGTGGGCCACCGGCTCTTACACCCTGGCCTTCGCCACGCTGATGTTCACCGCCGGCGCCCTCGGCGACCGTTTCGGTCACCGTACGGTGCTCGTCGCGGGACTGGTCGTATTCGCCGGGTCCTCGATATGGGCGGCGTATGCGGGCGACGCGGAGCAGCTGATTGCGGCGCGGGCCGCGATGGGCGTGGGCAGCGCGCTCATCATGCCCGGAAACATGGCGATCCTCATGTGGACCTTCACCGGCCCCGCGCGGTCGACCGCGGTCGCCATTTCCTCGACGGCCGCCGGTGTCGGAATGGCCGCGGGCCCGGTCCTCGCCGGGTTCCTTCTCGATCATTTCTGGTGGGGCTCGGTCTTCCTGGTCAATGTCCCGGTCGTGATCGTGGCGCTCATCGGAATCGCCGTACTGGTCCCGAATTTCCGCAGCCCCGTCCCGCGCCCGCTGGACGGCGCCGGAATGCTGCTTTCGATCACCGGACTCGCCGCCCTCGCCTACGGGCTGATCCGGGCGGGCCAGGTGGCCTCCTGGGGCCGTACGGACGTGTGGGCGCCGATCGCCGTCGGCGTCGTCCTGCTGGCCGCCTTCGTCCTGGTCGAGCTGCGGACCAAGATGCCCAGCTTCGACCCCCGGCTCCTTGCGCAGCGCACCTTCGGCGGCGGCAACGTCGCCCTCGGCCTGCTCCTCTTCGCCGTGACCGCCGTGACCTTCTACAACGCGTTCTACCTCCAGGGCGCGCGCGGCTACTCGCCGATGGAAGCGGGCCTCGCGTCCCTCCCGACCGCGGTCGGCGCGACCCTCGGAGCGCCCGTCGGCGCGCGTCTGGTGAGGCGCTTCCCGCTCCGCCTCGTCAGCGCACCGGCGCTCGTCGTGGCGGCGCTGACCATGGGCGCGTACGGGTTCCTCGGCCTGGACACCCCCCTCGTCCTGATCGAGATCCTGGTGCTGATCCAGGGCCTCACCGTCGGCATGGTCCTCGGCCCGGTGACCGCCGCACTGATCAGCTCCCTGCCGCTGGAGCGGGCCGGAGCCGGATCGGCCGTCACCAACACCGTGCGCCAGACCGGCAGCGTGATCGGCATCGCGGTCGGCGGCACGATCATGTCGATCGTCTACCGGCGCGCGATCGAGCCCTCGCTCGACGGCGTGCCCGAGTCGGCGCGGGACCGGGCCCAGGTCTCCGCCGAACAGGCCCGGCACGTCGCCGCCCGGATCGACCGGCCCACTCTCGCGCAGGCCGCCGATGACGCGTTCATCCACGCCATGCACGTCGGCGCTGTCTGGATCATGCTCATCGCCCTCGGCGGAGCGGCGGTGCTCGTGTTCTCCCTGCGCCCCACCGAGAAGTCGGCGCTGGAGCGCGAGGAGCCGGTGCGGGAGCGCGAGGAGCCGGACCACGTGAACCAGCCCTCGTACGAGGTCGACAGCGTGAGCAGCCGCTGACCTCACGCAGCCGCTGACCTCACGGCGGGTCGAGGTGCTCCGAACCGTTCGCCCGCGCCGCGTCACGCGCCCGCGTACGGGCGTGGTCCGGATTGAGGAACCAGTGCCGGGCCGACACGAGCCACCAGACCGCCGCGAAACCGAGCACGACGAGCACCGCGACCGGGGCGTAGTTGAAGGTCTCCCACGTGACCGGCGAGACCTGCGGCAGCATGAACAGGACGGTGATCACGCCGACCCACCCCACCGCCACGATGCCGACAGGACGCGACCAGCGGCCCAGGTGCCAGGGCCCGCGCTCGAACGCGTCGCCCCTGCGCAGCCGCAGCAGCGTGGGGATGACGTACGCGATGTAGAGCCCGATGACGGCGATGGACGTCACCGCCGCGTACGCCGTGACGTTGATCAGATACGGCAGACCGAGGACGAGCGCGCCGAGCGCGGCCAGCCATACCGCCGCGACCGGCGTCCTCGTGCGCGGGTCGACCGTGTGCCAGACGCGCGAGAAGGGCAGCGCGCCGTCCCGCGAAAAGGCATAGATCATACGGGAGTTGGCGGTCACGGAGGCCATGCCGCAGAAGAGCTGCGCCCCGATGACGACGAGCAGGAGCAGCTTGCCGGTACTGGCCCCGAGGGCGTCGAGCAGAATCTGCGCGGGCGGCGCCCCGGTCGCCGACTCGCGGGCCCCGTCGTACGACTGGATGGCGAACGTGAAGCCGAGCAGCAGGACGAACCCGGCGATCCAGGACGTCCAGATGGACCGCACGATGCCCTTGGGCCCGGCGGTGGACGCGTCGTGGGTCTCCTCGGTCATATGGGCGGAGGCGTCGTACCCGGTGAAGGTGTACTGGGCCATCAGCAGCCCGATGAGCGCCACGTAGAGCCCGCTCCCCCACCCGGTGTTGTTGACGAACTCGGTGAAGACGAAGGACGCCGACCGGTGCGAGTCGGGCGAGAAGGCGAGCGCACCGACGATCACGGCCACGCCGGCCACGTGCCACCACACGCTCACGCTGTTGAGCAGCCCGACGATCCGCACGCCGAAGGTGTTGAGCAGCCCGTGCAGCACGAGGATCGCGGCGAACAACAGAATCGTCCGCCCCTCGGTGACCCGGAAGTCGAACTGCAGATTCAGATAGGCCCCCAGGAACGACGCCGCCCCGAAGTCGATCCCCGCGGTGACGGCGACCTGCCCGAGCACGTTGAACCACCCCGTGAACCAGGCCCAGGCGGCCGCGGTCCGCGCCGGCGCGAGCCGATGCGCCCAGAAGTACAGCCCGGCGGAGGTCGGATAGGCGGAACAGATCTCCGCCATGGCGAGCCCCACGAACAACGTCATCAGCCCGACCCCGACCCACCCCCAGGTGATCAGGGCGGGCCCGCCGGTGTTCATCCCGAACAGATACATGGTGAGACACCCGGACAGCACCGAGATGATCGTGAACGAGACGGCGTAGTTCGAGAACGCGGACATCCGCCGCGCGAGAACCTGGGTGTAGCCGAGCTGGGCGAGGCGTTCCTCGTCGGATCCTGGTGGTGGTTTCATGCACGAGCGTTGCCCACGACAGGGACATGACATGCGGCACGCTCGGTCGAGGTACGGCCGTCCGCGTACGCCGAAGGGCCCACCCCACCCGGGATGGGCCCTTCGGTTCAGCTGATCAGCAGGCGTCAGCCGTTGCGCTTCCAGCGGGGCTTGTCGTCACGGCGGCCGAAGGAGCCGGTGCCGGTGCCGGTACCCGAGGTGCCCGAGTTGCGGTTGTACGCCGGGCGGTCGTGGCCGCCGGAGCGGAAGCCGCCCGAGGGGCGGTCGTCGCGGCGGTCACGGTTGAACGGACGGTCGCTGCCGCGGTGGCCGCCGGAGGGGCGGTCGTCGCGACGGAAGCCGCCACCACGGCTGTCGCCACCACGGCTGTCGTCGCGACGGTCGCGGTTGAAGCCGCCACCGCGGTTGTCGTCGCGGCGGAAGCCACCACGCTCACCGCCACGGTCGTCACGACGCTCGAAAGAACGGCCGCCACGGTCGCCACCACGGTCGTCGCGACGGAAGCCGCCACCACGGCTGTCGCCACCACGGCTGTCGTCACGGCGGTCACGGTTGAAGCCGCCACCGCGGTTGTCGTCGCGACGGAAGCCACCACGCTCACCGCCACGGTCGTCACGACGCTCGAAAGAACGGCCGCCACGGTCGCCACCACGGTCATCGCGACGGAAGCCGCCACCACGGCTGTCGCCACCACGGCTGTCGTCACGACGGTCACGGTTGAAGCCGCCACCGCGGTTGTCGCGACGGTCCCGCTCGTAGTTGCCGCGGTCGTCGCGCTGCGGACGGCGGTTCTCGTACGAGGAGGAGCGCTCCTCGCGGGCCGGGCGCTCGGCGACGGGCTGCTCCGGGACCGACACGGCGGCCTCGACGACGGCCTCGGCGGCAGCGGCGGCCTCGGCGACCGCGGCCTCCGGGTCGTCACCGCGCTCGCGGGCGGCACGCGCGGTGAGGCGCTCGGCCTCCTCGCGCAGCTCGGTCGCGCGGCGGGTGGCGCGCTCCAGCTCCTTGGTGAGGTCCTTGACCTCGCGCTCGGCCTGGGTCGCGGCGTTGCCCGCGGAGTCGGCCTGCACCTCGGTCATGGAGCGGGCGCCGGTGATCTCGGCGACCTCCGGGTCGAAGGTGCCGCCGCCGTTGATGATGTGGCGCGTGGCGTCGACGCCCGCGTCCTCCATCAGGCGGAAGATCTGGCGGCGCTGGTGCGGCAGGGAGAGGGAGACGACCGTGCCGGAGCGGCCCGCGCGAGCGGTACGGCCCGAGCGGTGCAGGTAGTCCTTGTGGTCGCCGGCCGGGTCCACGTTCAGGACCAGGTCGATGCCGTCGACGTGGATGCCGCGGGCGGCGACGTCGGTGGCGACGAGGGCGTTGACGTAGCCCTTCTTGAAGTCCTCAAGGACGCGGGTGCGGGCACCCTGCGTCATGCCGCCGTGCAGCGCGTCGGCCTTCACGCCGGAGTCGCAGAGCTGCTCGGCGATGCGGTCGGCGCCCAGCTGGGTGCGGACGAAGATGATCGTGCGGCCCTTGCGCGCGGCGATGGCGGCCGTGACGGGCGCCTTGTCGCGGGGCTTCACGATGAGGATGTGGTGCGTCATGGTCGTGACGTTGCCCTGGGCGCTGTCGACCTCGTGCGTCACCGGGTTGTTCAGGTAGCGCTTGACCAGCGTGGAGATCTCGTTCTCCATCGTGGCCGAGAACAGCATGCGCTGGCCGCCGCCGGGAACCTGGTCGAGCAGCTCGGTGACCTCGGGCAGGAAGCCCAGGTCGGACATCTGGTCGGCCTCGTCGAGGACGGCGATCTGGGTGTTCTCCAGCGAGCAGGCGCCGCGGTTGATGAGGTCGCGCAGGCGGCCCGGGGTGGCGACGAGGATGTCGACGCCGCGCTCCAGGGCGTAGATCTGGTTGCCCATCGACGTACCGCCGCAGACGACCTTCATCTTCAGGCCGAGCACGTCGCCGTAGGGCTGGAGGGCGTCCGCGACCTGCATCGCGAGCTCGCGGGTCGGGGTCAGGATGACGCCGCGGGGCTTCTTCTTCTCGGTGCGGCCGTCGGAGGCCAGCGTCGCCAGCATCGGCAGGCCGAAGGAGAGGGTCTTGCCGGAGCCGGTGCGGCCGCGGCCGAGGATGTCCTTGCCGGCCAGGGCGTCCGGGATGGTCGCGGCCTGGATCGGGAAGGGCGTGGTGACGCCGTTCTGCGCGAGCTTGCGGACGATGCCCTCGGGCAGACCGAGGTCGGTGAACGTGATCTCGGGCTCGGCGTCGGAGACGTCCGCCTCGGGGGCGTCGGAGACGTCGGCGTCGGGGATGACCTCGGTGACGTCCTGGGCCCCGGAGACCTCGACCGGCTCGACGACGGCCGCTACGGCCTCCGTCTCGACGGACTCGACGATCTCGGCCTCGACGGACTCGACGATCTCCGTCTCGACGGAGACGACGATCTCGTTCTCGGGCAGGACGGCGTGGTCAGAATGAGAAATGGACATGCGAAATGCGAAACCTTCCGGAGTCTCGGCACGCGCCCGTCAACTCCGTGATTTCGCAATGGACCGCCTCTATGCGGTCAGCCACGGCAAGGGAGAGTACGCGCCACGCGGCGCTCTTCTGTGTCGGCGCCGGGCAAATGGGATCAAACGATCTACCACCATACGCACCCCCCACCCCAAATGGCAAACCGCCCCCCTTCGGGAGGCCCGCCGGGGGCCTCGGAGCTACCGAGGACCCGCCTCGGGCGAGGGCTCCCGCGCCGTGACCTCGGCGTTCCGCCGCTCCAGCTGCGCGTCCTGACCCGACCCCTCGTGCGCCGACGAGGACGGCTCCGGAGTCGTCGGATCCGGCGTCGGGGTCGGGTCGGGCTTCGGCGGGGCGGGCGTCGCGCTCGTCCGGGTCGCGGTGGGCTTGGCACGCGTCGGCGTGGGCTTCCCCGGCCCGCCCTGCTGCGGCTCCTTCGCCGGGGACGACGCCGAGGACGACTCCGAGGGCTCCGCGTCGCCCCCCGCCCCGGACCCGCCCGAGTGCGACGAGGCGCCCTTCCCGTGCCCCTTCCCGCCGCCTTTGCCCTTGCCCTTCCCGCGGCCCTGCGCGTGCTCACCCCCGTCCTCGGCGTCGTCGCCCCGCCGCCCGGGATCTCCGTCGGGCGCCGCCGCCCCGCTGCGGTGCCCCGCGGACCGGCCGGGCCCGGGGGCCTTCCCGTCGTCACTGACGCTCATGCAGCCCGCTGTCGCCGCTACGGCCACCGCGACCGCGGCCCAACGGACGGGAACGTACAACTGGCGCACGGCCGAGCACCTCCTGAGGCGCTGAGAATCCAGACGCCCTGCCCAACTCCCGCGGCCCGCAAGAGGACACGGAGGTCCACCCCCGCCCGGCCCCGCCCCGCACACCAGGGCGGGCGCCCTCGCTCACCCGTACCCGAGCGCGTGCAGCCGGGCGTCGTCGATCCCGAAATGGTGCGCCACCTCGTGCACCACCGTGATCTCCGTCTCGGCGACGGCCTCCTCGCGCGAGCCGCACATCCGCAGCGTCGGCCCGCGGTAGATGGTGATGCGGTCCGGCAGGACACCCGCGTACCACTCACCCCGGTCGGTGAGCGGAGTCCCCTCGTACAACCCGAGCAGCTCGGGATCGTCGGAGGGCGGCTCGTCCTCGACGAAGACGGCCACGTTGTCCATCAGCCGCGTCAATTCCGGCGGAATCCGGTCGAGCGCCTCGCCGACCAGTTCCTCGAACTCCTCGCGCGTCATCTCCAGCACTCCCCCATTGTCGGCCACGTCGCCGCCCCCGTCCCGGCATAGCCGTCGCCCCAACTGGGCATACGGGACCAATGGCCCGCGACTTCACCGTCGTCCTGAAGGTCGTACGACGGGCGGGCACCGCCCTCGTAGGCCACTACCGCGCTCGCCGCACCCACCCGACCACCGAGCTGATCAGCCCCCCGCACCCGTACGCCCGCGCCCTCGGCCTGATCACCGTGGTCGTCCTCGGCGCCTGGCTCGGCCTCCTCATCGTCGGCAGCGTCCGCGCGCCGGTCGGCCCGATGGACACCCGCATGGCGCTGCGCCCGTCCGTGTCCGGCGGCACGAAGATCGACGTCTCCCCGCTTGGCGCCCTGGAACTCCGCTCGCACACCGCCCCCCTCCGCCTGGACGTCGACGTGGACCGCCTCGACCCGGTGCGCTCCCAGGCCCTGGTCGACCACCCCGAGCGGCTCGCCGGCCTGCAGGAGGAGGTCGCCCGCGACGTCGGACACGGCACGCTCGACCTCGCCGTACGCTCCTGCGTCGCCGTCGTCTCGGGCGCCACGGCGCTCGGCCTCGCCGTCTACCGCCGCCCGCGCCGCGCACTCGCCGCGGGCGGCCTCGCCCTCACCCTGCTCGCGGCCTCGGGCACGGCGGCGTACGCCACCTGGAACCCGAAGTCCGTCCTGGAGCCGAAGTTCTCCGGCCTGCTCAGCAGCGCCCCCTCGGTCGTCGGCAACGCGCGCAGCATCGTCAGCGAATTCGACGTCTACCAACAGGAGTTGGCGCGCCTCGTCACCAACGTGACCAAGCTCTACGACGTGACGTCCACGCTCCCCGCGTACCAGCCTGACCCCACCACGATGCGGGTCCTGCATGTCTCCGACATCCACCTCAACCCGGCCAGCTGGAAGATCATCTCTTCCCTCGTCAGCCAGTACGAGATCGACGTCATCGTCGACTCCGGCGACACCATGGACCACGGCTCGGCCACCGAGAACGGCTTCCTCGACCCGGTCGAGGACCTGGGCGCCCCCTACGTATGGGTGCGCGGCAACCACGACTCGCGCACCACACAGGGCTACCTGGAGCGCTTCAAGAACGTCCACGTGCTCGACGACGGCAGGGCCGAGACCGTCGCGGGCCTGCGCTTCGCCGGGATCGGAGACCCGCAGTACACCCCCGACCGCTCGGTGCGGGCCGAGGGCGACGCGGTCGAGCACATGGCGGGCATACGACTGGCCTCCGCACTGCGCGCCGAGCGGGCGGCCGGCACGCCCGTCGACGTGGCGATCGCGCACAACCCCACGGCGGCGCGGGAGACCGACGGCGAGGTGCCGCTCGCCCTCGCGGGGCACGTCCACCACCAGGAGATGGACGTCCTGGACGACGGCACGCGGCTGCGCATCGAGGGGTCGACGGGCGGCAGCGGGCTGCGCGCGGTCGAGGGCAAGTACCCCGATCCGGTCGAGGCGTCGGTCCTCTACCTGGACCGTACGAGCAAGCGGCTCCAGGCCTGGGACGAGATCAAACTCGGCGGCCTCGGCCTGACGAAGGCCGAGGTCAGCCGCCACCTCCCCAAGGAGAACCGGCCCGGGGCACCCACCTCGCCCACGACTCCCACCCCCTCCCCGTAAACCGTTTTGGCGATAGCTCCCCGCATCCCATATGCTTCTCACGTCCCCGACGCGCTGCAAGGCGCACACGGCGGGCCTCTTAGCCCTCATCGTCTAGTGGCCCAGGACGCCGCCCTTTCAAGGCGGTAGCACGGGTTCGAATCCCGTTGGGGGCACGCATTACCGTGTGCGAGACTAGTGCTCGCACCACGCTTGGTCCTGTGGAGCAGTTTGGAGTGCTCGCCACCCTGTCAAGGTGGAGGCCGCGGGTTCAAATCCCGTCAGGACCGCTTGCGATTCCTCGCGGATCGCGTGGCTGGGTAGCTCAGTTGGTACGAGCGATCGCCTGAAAAGCGATAGGTCGCCGGTTCGATCCCGGCCCCAGCCACCTCTCCCGGAAGCCCCGCCCTCGGCGGGGCTTCTGCCGTTCCCCCGGAGGCTGCGCGCCTCTCTCCCCCCGTCCCCCGTGCGCCCACAAACAGCCCCGCCGCTCCGCGGCGGAGTTATCCCACCCACCCACCCGTTTGCCCCGCGACGTACGGCGGGAGTAGGGGCGGCTGGGTGGGGGGATTGCCCCCACCGGCCTGCCAGGCGCCCGAGCGGCCCGAGGGGGCGTGGGGGTATGTGCGCACGGAGCACCGAGCATCCTCTGGCGTCTTTGTCCGTGCAGCGCGACGCAGGGATGGC
>NZ_JBHVZA010000048.1:0-43520 GCF_042880275.1 Streptomyces sp. NPDC058308 | reverse complement strand
CACGCACGCTCGCCGCGTTGTCGGGCTCATCCCGGTACGCCCGGTACCGGGATGAGCCTCCGCCTTGCGATCGCACGCACCAGACGCCGCGAGGCGGCCCTCCGGGCGAACGACGCGAGTTTGACGACAGGGCCTAGGGAGCGGCGGTGCGCTGTCGGCCCACGCCCGCGCCTGCCGCGTCACCCGCCACGCTCGACTCGCGCACGACGAGCTCGGGTGCGAGCCGTATCGCGCGTTGCGGTCCGTCCTCGCCGGCCGCGAGGCGCCGGGCGAGGAGCCGTGCCGCCTCGGCGGCCAGCTCGGTCACCGGCTGGCGGACCGTGGTGACGCCCGGTGCGGAGAGCGCCGCCATCGGGATGTCGTCGAAACCGGTGACGGCGACCTCGCCGGGCACGTCGGCGCCGAGCTGCTGCAGGCGCTGCAGGGCCCCGATGGCGATCAAGTCGTTGGCGCAGACGAGGGCGTCGGGCCGGGCGGGCCACACCTCGTCGACGGCGGCCCGGCCCCACTCCACGGAGAAGTCGCCGAGGGCCACCCGGTCCGGCGCCCCGGGATCGAGCGCACCGGCCCCGGCCTCGTACGCCGCACGTCGTTCGGCGGCGGCGGACGCCGACCCCGTCGCGCCGAGGAAGCAGACGCGGCGGCGGCCCGTGGCGGCCAGATGATCGAGGACGAGGGCCATGCCCGCCGTGTTGTCGACCGCCACGGAGTCCGCGACGGCGGGCCCGCAGCCCCGGTCCATCAGGACGAGCGGCACCCGGGCGGCCGCCGCGCGCACCGCTTCCCTGCTGCGCTCCTCGTGCGCCGGGATCACCAGGAGCGCGTCGACCTGCCGGCTCAGCAGGTCGGCGATGTACTCCGCCTCGGCCGCCGGGTCGTCGTCGCAGTCGGCAAGGAGCACGGCCCGCCCCTCGGCGTGCAGGGCATGGGTCAACTCCCGCACCAGCGTGGGATAGAAGGGGTTCGTGATCTGCGGCAGGACGAGCCCGACCGTGCCGGTGGAGCGGCTGCGCAGGGCCCGGGCCGCGTGGTTGGGCCGGTAGCCGAGCGCGTCGGCGGCCTCGCGGACACGGCGGGCGGTCTCGGCGCCGACGGGGCGCGTGCCGGCCAGGACCCGGGAGACCGTGGCGACGGAGCAGCCGGAGGCCCGGGCCACATCTCTCAGCGTTACGTCGGCCACGCCGCGCCCACCCTTCGCTGTATTTCGGCAAACGTTATCAGCGGGCTTCCGGCGTCACCAGACCCAATGCCAGCCCCAATATTCGGGGTGAAATGTCCCTATTGGTGAGAGTCTGCATCGAATCGAAGCCGTCCCGAACTGTGTCCGTTCCGGGCGAATTTGCCGTGATGTGTCGTTGACCATTGACATAATTCGCGTCGGTGCACACAGTCTTCGGAGAACGTTTTCCCGAGCCGTCGCCGCGCAGCGTCAGCTCAGCCGAACAAAGAGGTTCCGCGATGCCCCGAAAGATCATCCTGGACTGCGACCCCGGGCACGACGACGCGATCGCCATGCTCCTGGCGCACGGCAACCCGGATGTCGAGCTGGTCGCCGTCACCACCGTGGTGGGCAACCAGACCCTGGAGAAGGTCACCCGCAACGCCCTTTCGGTGGCCCGCATCGCGAACATCACCGGCGTACCCTTCGCCGCGGGCTGCCCCCGCCCCCTCGTACGCGACGTCGAGAACGCCCCGGACATCCACGGCGAGAGCGGCATCGACGGTCCCGTCATGCCCGAGCCGACCCTGACCCTGGACGAGCGGCACGCCGTCGACCTCATCATCGACACGGTCATGGCGCACGAGCCCGGCGAGATCACCATCGTGCCCACCGCGGGCCTGACCAACATCGCCCTGGCCGCCCGCAAGGAGCCGCGCATCGTCGAGCGCGTCCGCGAGGTCGTCCTCATGGGCGGCGGCTACCACACGGGCAACTGGAGCCCCGTCGCCGAGTTCAACATCAAGATCGACCCCGAGGCCGCGCACATCGTCTTCAACGAGAGCTGGCCGGTCACCATGGTCGGCCTCGACCTGACGCACCAGGCCCTCGCCACCCCCGAGGTCATCGAGCGCATCGGCAAGGTCGGCACCGCCCCGGCCCTCTTCGTGAACGAGCTCCTCGACTTCTTCGGCGCCATGTACCTGGAGGCCCAGGGCTTCGACGCGCCGCCGGTCCACGACCCGTGCGCCGTCGCGTACGTCATCGACCCCAGCGTCATGACGGTCCGCAAGGCGCCCGTGGACATCGAGCTCACCGGCACGCTCACGCTCGGCATGACCGTGACGGACTTCCGGGCGCCCGCCCCCGACGACTGCCACACCCAGGTCGCCGTCGACCTGGACCACCAGCGCTTCTGGGACCTGATCGTGGACGCGCTCGAGCGGATCGGCGACGTGCGCGCATGAACGCCTCCCTCACCGAACCCGCCGCCGCTCCCGGCGGCGCCCGCGGCTCCCGCCCGGTGCGCGTCGGGGTCCTGGTCGCCGCGCTCCTCGCGGCCTGCTTCGCCTTCCAGCTCAACGCGAGCATGCTCAGCCCCGCCCTGAAGAACATCGAGGACTCCCTCGGGGCGACCTCGGCCGAGGTCGGCCTGACCCAGACGGCGTTCTTCACCTCGGCCGCGCTCTTCTCGCTCTTCCTGCCGCGCCTCGGCGACCTCGTCGGCCGCCGCAAGGTGCTCGCCGGAATGCTGGCGCTCATGGTCGTCGGCTGTGTGGTCGCCGCGCTCGCCGAGAGCGTGCCGATGCTCTTCGTGGGCCGCGTCATCCAGGGCATCTCCGGGCCCACCGTGCCGCTCTGCCTGATCATGCTGCGCAACGAGGTCCACGAGCCGAAGAAGTACGGCACCCTCCTCGGCGTCATCACCGCCGTCAACGGCGGCATCGCGGGTCTCGACTCCCTCGGTGGCGGCTTCCTCGCCGACCACTACGGCTTCCAGTCGGTGTTCTGGGCCATGGCCGGCGTGGCGGCGATCGCCGCACTCCTGGTCGCCACGCTCACCCCCGAGTCGAAGGCCGCCGACACCGCCGACACCCGCATGGACTGGCCGGGCGTGACCCTCCTTGTCATCTCGGTCGGCGCGGCCCTGATCGCCCTGAACGAGGCGGGCAAGCTCGGCGCCGCGAACTGGGTGCTCGTCGGCGCCCTGTTCGTCGTCACCGCCGTCGCCTTCGCCCTGTTCTGGCGCACCGAGGACCGCAGCAGCCACCCCCTGGTCGCCACCCGCCATCTGCGCCAGCGCTCCACCTGGGCGCTGTTGCTGACCACGGTCCTCACCATGACCGGCGTGTTCGCCGTGATGAACGGCATGATCCCCGCCTTCGCCCAGGACGCCCAGGCCGGCTTCGGCATGGGCGCGGAGCAGTCCGCCTGGTGGACCCTGACGCCGTACGCCCTCGCGGGCCTGGCCATGGGCCCTCTCGCGGGCCGCCTCGCCGCCACGTACGGCTACGGGCGCATCCTGCGCCTCGGCCTCATCGGCTCGGCCGTGACGGTCGCCCTGATGCTGTTGACGCTGCACGCCGACTCGCGGCTGCTGCTCCTGCTCGCCTCGGTCCTCATCGGCGTCACCTACGCGGGCGTGGGCAACATCGTCCTGAACGGCCTCGGCATCGTGCTCTCCCCTAAGGAGAACCCGGGCTTCCTGCCGGGCCTGAACGCGGGCGCCTTCAACCTCGGCGCGGGACTCAGCTTCGCCGTCCTGTACGCCGTGCAGACCGCCGCGGCACCGGCCGACGAGACGTCGCCCGCCGGCTACACGGCGGGCATGATCGCCGGAGTCGCGCTCATCGCGGCGGCCTTCGCGACGTCCTTCCTCATCCCCAAGCCGGTGGAGGCGGAAGCCACGGAGTGAGCGCGCGGCGCCGTGCAAAGACAGGCTCTCAAGCGCGCACGCGGGGCAGCCCCGTCACGGACATCACCAGGGAGTAGAGGGAGCTGGTGGCCGTGATGAAGAGCCGGTTGTTCTTCGGCCCGCCGAAGGCGATGTTGGACACCGGCTCCGGCACCCTGAGCCGTCCGATGAGGGTGCCGTCGGGGTCGTAGCAGTGCACCCCTCCCTCGATGGCGGCGGCCCACAAGCGGCCGCCGTCGTCGAACCGGATGTTGTCGAACCGGCTGACGTCGTCCTTCGCCTCGGCGAAGACCTCGCCGTCGGACAGCGTGCCGTCCTCGCGCACGTCGAAGACCCGGATGCATCCGCCCCGCGTGTCGGACACGTACAACTGCCGCTCGTCGGGCGAGAAGACGAGACCGTTCGGCGCCCCGAAGCCGTCCGCGACCAGGCGGACCTCGCCCGTCGACGGATCGATCCGGTACACGTTGAGACCGTCGATCTCCGGCTCCGCGCGATAGCCCTCGTAGTCGCTGGTGATGCCGAAGTCCGGGTCGGAGAACCACACCGATCCGTCGGAGCGGACCACCGCGTCGTTGGGGCTGTTCAGCCGCTTGCCCTCGTACCGGTCGGCGAGCACGGTGATCCGCCCGTCGGGCTCGGTGCGGGTGACCCGGCGATTGCCCTGCTCGCAGCTGACCAGCCGGCCCTCGCGGTCGATGGTGTTGCCGTTGATGTGCCCGGCGGGCGACCGGAAGACGGCGACGCCGCCGGTCGTCTCGTCCCAGCGCAGCAGGCGGTCGTTGGGGATGTCGCTCCAGACCAGCTGGCGCCAGGCGGGCAGGTAGAGCGGACCTTCGGCCCACCGGCATCCGCCGTACAACCGCTCCAGCCGGTCGTCCCCGTTGGCACACCGTCCGGTACGGAACCGCTCGTCCAGGATCTCGTACGGAGAGGTGCTGTCATTGCCGGACATGAATACTCCTTGGCGACTGATGGCTGAATGACATTCTGTCGATCATGACTATGTCAGAACGTTGTATGGTTGCGCCATGGTGACCGTGGATGACATCGACCGTCGGCTGATCGCCCTGCTCCAGGAGGACGCGACCATCTCGTACGCCGCGCTCGGCAAGGGGGCCGGACTCTCCGCGGGCGCCGCCCACGAGCGGGTGCGCAAGCTGCGCGAGCGCGGAGTCATCCGGCGTACGACCGTCGAGGTGGACCCCGCGACGCTCGACCGCGGGGTCCTTGCCTTCGTGATGGTCGACTCGACGGTGTGGATGGGGGAGTCCGCGGCCGCGTTCGAGGCGATACCGGAGATCCAGGAGGCGCACGTCATCGCGGGCAGTGCGTCGGTCCTGGTCAAGGTCCGCACCGCGACCACCGAGCAACTGCAGGACGTGCTGCGCCGGTTGTACGCGATCGACGGGGTCAGCGGCACGCAGGCGACCGTCTCCCTGGAGACGTTCTTCGAGCGGCCGGTGTCACCTCTTCCCCACTGACCCACCCTGTGCCCGACGTCTCAGACGCTGCCCCCGCCGTCGACACTCAGCACGGTGCCGGTGATGAAGTCGGCGTCGGGCCCGGCGAGGAAGGCCACCGCGGCGGCTATGTCCTCGGGCGTGCCGATCCTGCCCAGTGGCCGGTCGGCGGCCTCGGCGAGGAACTCGGCGTCGGACTGGCCGAGTTGACGCGCCTCCCGGGCGAGCATCGGCGTGCGGGTGTCGCCCGGGGCGACGCAGTTGACCCGGATGCCCGCGGGGCTGTGGTCCAGCGCCATGGCCTGCGTCAGCATCACCACGCCGGCCTTGGCCGCGCAGTACGCGGCGGCCTTCTCCCCGGCGCGCAGCCCCCAGCCGGAGGCCACGGTGATGATGCGGCCGTGCCCCGCCCGCTCCATGAGCGGCAGCACCGCCCGGCACACCAGGAAGACGGAATCCACGTTGTCCGCGAACGACCTGTGCCAGTCCGCCAGGGACAGCTCCGGCACCGTGCCGCGCCGGATGCTGCCCGCGACACAGCACACGTCAGTGATGGTGCCGAGCCGGTCGGCGACCTTCTTGACCAGGGCCGACACCTCGCCCTCCGCAGACACGTCGCACAGGAACGACTCGGCGCGCCCGCCCGCCACGCGGATGCGCCCGGCCACCGCCTCGGCCTCGTGGTCCCGGTCGACGACCGCGACGTGCGCGCCCTCGTCCGCGAGCCGCCGGGCGACGGCGCCGCCGATGCCCCCGCCGCCCCCGGTGACCAGCGCCACCCGCGCGCCGGACCCTGCCGCCGTCATCGCGGGCCCCCCTGGAGCGTGCCGTCGAACAACTGGGTGAGCAGGGCCTTCTGGGTGTGGAGTCGGTTCTCGGCCTGTTGGAAGATCTTCGACCACGGGCCGTCCTTCACCTCGGCGTCGACCTCCTCGCCCCGGTTGGTGGGCATGCAGTCGAGGAACACCGCCCCGTCACCGGCCCGCCGCATCAGCGGTGCGGTGATCCGCCACCGGTCCGCGAGCCGGGTCCTCGCCTGGATCTCCTCCTGGCCGACGAGCGTCGGGGACTTCCAGCTCACGGTGTACACCGCCGCGCAGTCCTGGACGGCCCCCTCCAGATCGTGCGTGAGCTCGATGCTCGCGCCGGTGCGGGCGGCGACGGACCGGGCGGCCCGGGTCACGCGCTCCTCCGGCGCGAAGCCCGGCGGATGCGCGACGGTGATGCGGTGCCCGAGCACGGCCGCGGCCATCATCGAGGAGTGCAGGACTCCGGGGGTCTTCTGCCGCGGCGAGTAGGACCAGGCGTACACGACCCGTTTGGCCGGCACCTGCGCCCCGTACAGCTCGCGCAGCGTCATGAGGTCGGCGAGCACCTGGCAGGGGTGCTCCTCGTCGTCCAGCGCGTTGATGACGGGGATCGTCGCGCGCTCGGCCATCGCGCGCAGGCGGCGGTGGCCCGCGCCGTACTCGTCCATGTCGTACCAGCGGACCACGAGCGCGTCGAGATAGCGGTTGAGTACGCCGATGGTGTCCTCGATCGACTCACGGTTGGCGAGTCGGAGCTCCTCCACCCCGTACGGGTAGCTGTCCGCGCCGAGCTGGGAGGCGGCGACCTGGAAGGAGACCCTGGTTCTGGTGGAGGGCACGTTGAAGAGCAGGCCGATGCAACGGCCCGCCAGGTGGGCACGTGTGTCGTCGCCGCGTTTCATCGCTTCGGCGAGGTCGAGCAGGGCGCACATTTCCTTGGCGGAGAGGTCCTGTATTCGCAGGATGTGTCGCGCGCTCACGTGAGGACTCCTGTCTCGGTGGGTGGGGTGACGCGCTTGCGCAGCCACCGCTCCGCGATGACGGAGAGCAGCAGCATCGCCAGCGCGATGACGAGACTGACGCCGAAGAACGGCAGCACGGCGAGGGTGGCCACGATGACCGCCAGATTCAGCCGGGCGGTGCCGCCCCTGGGCAGCAGTCTGGCCGCGGAGAGAAAGGCCATCAGGAAGATGAGCAGGTAGGTGGCCGACGACGCCTTGATGAGGGTGGTCTCACTGGAGTCGGTGACGAGCAGGAGCACGACCGACACCGCGTAGCCCGGCAGGAGCGCGAGAACGGCGCGCCCCGGGATCCTGCCCCGGGCGGAGAGCTTGCTCAGCCGGGCGGGCAGGAGGCCGTCGCGGGCGAGGGCGAAGACGACGCGCGAGGTGCCAAGGCACCAGGCGTTGGTGGTGAGCAGCAGCAGAATCCCGGCGACGAGAAATCCGCTGCTCTGCAGCCCGGCCCCGGTGGCCACTTCGAGGAGCCGCACGAACGCCGTCAGATCCGACTGTCCCGACCCGCCGGACTGTCCCGCGGCCGATTCGGGCAGCGCCACCGAGACGGTGAAAGCCATCGCGAAGTACAGGAGCCCCACACAGCTGACGGCATAGAGAATCCCTTGAGGAAAGGTGCGTTCGGGATCCCGCACCTCCTCGGCCACCGGCGCGGCGTTCTCCCAGCCGATGAATCCGAAGAAACAGATGAGCAGCGTACTGCCGAGAGCGCTCCAGCCGTGCGGCGCGAACGGCGTGAGGCGCGTGTAGTCCCCCTCGGGCAGCGCGAGGCAGATGACGACGGCCAGCAACAGCACCACGGCGCCGAGCACCACCATCTGGGCGCGCGTACTCACCTTGATTCCCCAGAGGTTGAGCGCCACGCAGAACACGATGACGGCGGCGCCCGCGAGCAGCGCCGCCCGGTTCGAGGCGCCGGGATCGACGGCCGAGAGCAGATAGCGGCCCGCGGCGAGTCCCAGCACGGGATTGCCGGCGAGCAGGGTGACGAGCAGGAACACGGCGGCGATTCGGCCCGCCCGGGCGCCGAAGGCCGCTTCCACGAACTGGGCGACGCCCTTGCTCGTGGGATGCCGTACGGACAACTTCGCGAAGATCAGGGCGAAGGGGTAGCTGTAGAGGATCAGCAGCCCCCACGCGACCAGGGACAGCGGTCCCGCCTCGGCCCAGGCGAGCGCGGGAATCAGCAGAACTCCCGCGCCCATCACGGAGGTGATGTAGTGGACGACGAGTCCCGATGTGGTCAACTGCCGCGGCAGTTGAGGGGGCTCGGAAGCCGTTGCGGGAGCCCCCTCGACAGACGTCATACGGTCTGTCCCGCCTGTTCTTCGCGCGAGCCGCGCCAGAGCCCGTCCATGGTCTCGTGGCTGATCTGTTTGTGCAGGTCGGCATGGGAGGCGTAGCCCATGTTGATGATGAGCCGACGGCCGCGGCTCAGTGGATAGACGCGGTGCAGGGTGGTATCGGTGCGCATCAAGTAGAGGTCGCCCGGGCGTAGTTCGAAGGAGTGGATGGGCTGCCTCAGGAACTGCCGGTGCACTTGAGGGTCCTGCTTGTTCCAGTACGTGCGGGGCACGCACTGGACAAAACCGCCGTGCTCCGCGGGCGGGCAGTCGACGACCCAGACGAGCGCGAAGCTGTAATCGTCCCAGTGCCAGCCGTGCGTGTCACCGGACCGCTCCAGCTCGGTGATCACGTACCGCTCCGGCTCATAGGGGCACAGGAGCACCGGCTCACCGGCGATCGTGCCCAGAGTTCTGAGGAGATCCGGGGAGGAATACACCTCCGGAATGACGGATCCGTGGTCGCTGATTTCCTGGTGGCGGACATTGCGCATGTGCCGGGGCGTATGTCCGGTCTCTCTGAAGCTGATTGCACGGCGTACGCCGTGTTCCGCTACGAGGTTTTCGATTTCGTCCGCAATCGCTGATTTGACACGGTCGGGCGCGAGGAAGGGCAATGTGGTGAATCCGCACTGGAGGAAATCGCGTCGCGCGCCCTCCAGGCGGTGTTCCTCGACATTCTTGACCAGGTGTTCCGAGAGGGACTGAACGAGGCCCCCGATCCGCTCGTCCGGTCGCATGACCAGCTCCCCACGTCGTCGGCAGGAGGTGTGCTCACTTCGGCCTATTTCGAAGACGGAAGCCTACCCGGTCACTCTGTGAACGCCAAAGAAAGGGATGTATTCCAGCCAGCCGACGGGGAAGGCGGGCGCACTACGCTGTACAGACCGCACGGGATATTACGATCCGCTTTGCATGATTCAGCAGGATTGTTGCGACATTGTTTTTGACGCAACGATTCTTTCTGTCACGCTGGGCGGTCCGGTTAATCCGGCCGCCCGTTCGGCCGGTGCGCCCGAGGCGTCCGTCGCGTATCAGCCGGCCGACCGGTCGCCGACCCGCACCGAAAGGCCGTAGTCCAATTCGGCACCGTCGACGAGCAACGCCTCGACGGAACGGGTCGCCGGATCGATGTCCGCCTCCATGCCGTCCCCCGCGTACCGCGGATAGCCGGAGGCGCCGGTCTCGCCGGTGGCCACCACCACCGCGGAACGCAGGGCGCCGACGGTGCCGTCCGGACCCGCCCCGCCCTCGGTGAACTCGGGCACAAGCAGCAGCTCGAAACTCTGCGGTTCAGTCGTCATGCCAGTGACGCTAGAGCAGGAGTCGCGCGCGCCGCACGTCCGCAACGCCGCGCGTGCGCCTGCTTCCGCCGCGCCCGGCACCGCCCCGCGGGGGCGCCTCACCGGTCCAGGGCCCGCCCGGCCGCGGCCACCACCGCCTCCGCCAGCGCGGCGAGCGCGGGCGAGTCGAGCTTCCACTGCTGCCAGAACAGCGGTACGTCCACGACCCGTTCGGCATCGAGAAGGGTCAGTGTGCCGGCGCGCAGCAACGGCTCGGCCTGGATCTGCGGCACCACGCCCCAGCCGAGGCCCGCCTCGATGGCCTCGACGAACCCGCGTGACGAGGGCACGTAATGCCGCAGAGGACCGGCGCCGCGCCCGCCCGTCACCTTGCGCGCGAAATCGTCCTGCAGACAGTCGCGGCGGTCGAAGCACATCACGGGGGCGTCCGCGAGGACCTCTCCCAGCGGCACCCGAGGCCAGCCACCGAGCCGCCGCGCCGCGAACGCGGGCGACGCCACGGGCAGATACCGCATCCGGCCGAGCCGCTGAACGGTGCAGCCCGCCACCGCGTCCGGCGACGACGTCACCGCGGCCATCACCGAGCCCTCGCGCAGCAGTGACGTCGTGTGCTCCTCGTCCTCGCGGCGCAGCTCGAAACAGATCCGCAGCTCGTCGGGGATCCGGGCCAGCGCGGACAGGAACCAGGTCGCGAGCGAATCGGCGTTCACCGCCACCGGCAGCGCGGCGGGCTCGCCCGTGTCGCTGATGCCCAGCTCGACGCGCGCGTCCCGCTCCAGGCGCGCCAGCTGCCGGGCGAACCGCACGACGACCTGCCCCGAATCGGTGGGCCGCACCGGCTTCGTACGCATCAGCAGGACCCGGCCCGTACGGCGCTCGAGGGCCTTGACGCGCTGACTGACCGCGGACGGCGTGACGTGCAGGGCGGCCGCCGCGGCGTCGAAGGTGCCCTCGTCGACGACGGCGAGGAGGGTCCGCACATGCTCCAGCGGCAACTCCGACACGGCCCCCGACAGCGCCCCCGCTCCCCTTTCCGCGTCCGGCACCGGTCTGCCTCCTGTCCTCATCATTAAGATTCCTTAAGCTACATGAGAATCCTTACCTGTACTTATAGCGTCAAGGATCCTTAACGTCGGTGTCCATGGGAACAGCACTGACCGCCACAGCAGCCGGATTCGGCACCGGACTCTCGCTCATCGTCGCCATCGGCTCGCAGAACGCCTTCGTGCTGCGCCAGGGCATCCGTCGTCAGGCGGTGTTCAGCGTGGTGGCCATCTGTGCGGTGTCCGACATGGTGCTGATCGCCGCGGGCGTCGCCGGGATCGGCTCCGTGGTGACGGCATGGCCCCCGGCGCTGACCCTCGTCGGCCTGATAGGCGGAGGCTTCCTCCTCTCGTACGCCGTGCTCGCCGCACGCAGGGCGCTGCGCCCCACATCGATGACCGCCACCGGCGCGACGGCCGGGTCACGGCGCGCGGCGCTCCTCGCCTGCCTGGCCATGACCTGGCTCAACCCACACGTCTACCTCGACACGGTGCTGCTTCTCGGCTCCGTCGCCGCCGGTCACGACGGACTGCGCTGGGCCTTCGGGGCGGGCGCGATGCTCGGCAGCATCTGCTGGTTCGCGGCGCTGGGCTACGGCGCCCGCCTGCTCAGCGGCTTCTTCGAGCGCCCCGCGTCCTGGCGGGCCCTGGATGCCCTGATCGCCGTGACGATGGCGGTCATGGGCGTGACGCTGGTCGCCGGGGTGCTCTGACCCGCACGGATGAGGCCGACCCGTACGGGTGTGTCCGCGCCCGGGGGGAGGCTTACGCCTGCGGCCCGTCCTCCCACACTTGGCTCCGGTGGCCCGCGACCAGCGAGCCGATGCGGGACAGGGCCTCGGCGGTCGGCATCGGATCCAGGCGCCGCCCGTCCCGCAGCCGCAGCGCGACCAGATCGTCGGCGTCCTCGCGCGCGCCGATGACGGCCTGATAAGGCACGAGACGGGCGGTCCGGACGCGAGCACCCAGGCTCCCCTGCTCGGGCGGCGCGAGCTCGGCCCGCAGTCCGAGCTCGGCGCACCGTCGCAGGAGGCGCTCGGCGCCCGGCAACTGGGCCTCGGACACCGGCAGGACCACCAGCTGAGTGGGGGAGAGCCAGGCAGGGAACGCCCCGCCGTGCTGCTCGATGAGATGGGCCACGGCCCGCTCCACGCTCCCGATGATGCTGCGATGGATCATCACCGGACGGTGCTTGGCGCCGTCCGCGCCGACGTAGTGCAGAGCGAACCGCTCGGGCTGGTGGAAGTCGACCTGCACGGTGGAGAGGGTCGACTCGCGCCCCGATCCGTCGACGACCTGCACGTCTATCTTCGGTCCGTAGAACGCGGCCTCGCCCTCCTCGGACTCGTAGGGCAGCCCGGAACGGTCGAGCACTTCGGTCAGCAGGGCGGTGGAGCGCCGCCACTTCCCGGGGTCGGCGACGTACTTGCCGCCGGGCCCCGGAAGGGAGAGGCGCAGGCGGGCCGGACGGATGCCGAGGGCGTCGTACGCACGGTGGATCATCTCCAGCGCGGCCCGCGCCTCGTCGGCGACCTGGTCCAGGGTGCAGAAAATGTGGGCATCGTTGAGGTGGATGGCCCGGACGCGGCTCAGCCCGCCCAGCACGCCGGACAGTTCGGCCCGGTACATGCCGCCGAGTTCGGCCATGCGCAGCGGAAGTTCCCGGTAACTGTGGGAGCGGGAGCGGTAGATGACCGCGTGGTGCGGGCACAGGCTCGGCCGCAGTACGACCTGTTCGCCGCCCAGATCCATCGGCGGGAACATGTCGTCGCTGTAGTGCGACCAGTGACCGGAGATTTCGTAGAGCTCCCGTTTGCCGAGCACGGGCGAGTACACGTGCTGGTAGCCCGCCCGTCGTTCGGCGTCGCGGATGTACTCCTCCAGGGCGTGCCGCACGGCCGCTCCGTCCGGCAGCCAGTACGGCAGTCCCGCGCCGATCAGCGGGTCGGTGCCGAACAGACCGAGTTCACGGCCGAGTCTGCGGTGGTCGTTCGGGTTCTGGGAGTGCAGGGAGCGCCGAGGGTCATGAGAGCGCTGAGGATTGTGAGAGCACTGAGGGTCCTGAGAGGTGTGAAGGTCGTGGTCGTGCATGGGGTCGGGTCTCCTCGCGGGTACCGGGCGAGTGACCGCAGGACGAAACCCCGGGGCACTCGCCCCGGGGCTTCGGACTCGGACATCGGTCAGCGCACCGGGACACTCTCCGGCGTCGTCGTCATCGCGGTGCGCTTCTCCATGTCGCGACCGTAACAGGGCGGAGCCCGTCACGGGATCGAATTTCCGGGCAGGCCCGGCGCCGCCCGCGGGTACCCGGACGGCGCCATCCCTCAAGCGTGAGGCGCTCCCGCGTTCGCGCCCCCTAGGTGATCCTTCGGGGTAAACCCCCACCCGTAGCGACCAGTTGGGAGGATGTGGCCACCAGGGGAGACCGACGAAGCTCATCCGCATGACGAAGAACAAGCGCACCGCCGTCCTGCTCGCCACCTCCGCCGCCGTCCTGACCCTCACCACACCACTCGCCGCAACGGCATCAGCATCGTCGACAGCTGCGAAGACGGCGCCCCGAGAGTCTCCGGCGCTCGACTGGACCCCCTGCGCGGGCCACGGCCCCGACTCCCGGCAGGAGTGCGCGACCCTCGACGTCCCGATGGACTACGCCCACCCCGGCGGAGAGCAGATCGAGATCGCCATCTCCCGCATCCGCAGCGAGAAGCCCTCCGCCCGCCGCGGCGCGCTCCTGCTCATCCCCGGCGGACCCGGCGGCTCCAGCATCGACGAACCGTCCGGCAAGGGACAGAAGCTGCCCCAGAGCGTGCGGGACACCCACGACCTCATCGGTTTCGACCCCCGCGGCCTCGGCCGTTCCACCCCCGTCACCTGTGGCTTCGAGCACGCCGACCTCGCCCCCTCCAGGCTCCGCCCCTGGCCCGCCCCCGACGGCTCGGTCACCGAGAACATGGCCGCCGCGCAACGGACAGCCGAGGCCTGCGCGCGCAACGGCGGCGAACTCCTCCGCCACATCAGCACCGCCGACAACGCCCGTGACATAGACCGCATCCGTGTGGCGCTCGGCGAGGAGAAACTCTCCGCGTGGGCGGTCTCGTACGGCACGTACGTCGGCGCCGTCTACAGCCGGCTGTTCCCGCACCGCACCGACCGCATCGTCCTGGACAGCAACGACGACCCCGACCCCGCCCGCGTCGGCCGCGGCTGGCTCGCCGCCCACGAGCGGGGCGTCGAGGACACCTTCCCGGCGTTCGCCGCGTGGGCCGCGGCGCCCGGCAACAAGTACCGCCTGGCCAGGACGGCGGCCGAGGTGCGCCCGCTCTTCCTCCGCCTAGCCGCCCGCCTGGACCGCGAACCGATCCCCTGGGAGGGCGCCAATCCGGCGGAACTCAACGGCAACGTACTGCGGCAGACCATGCTCGACACCATGGGCGACCCCGACGACTTCCCCGCCCTCGCCCGGCTGATCCTCGGCGCCCGGCAGGGCAGCCTGCCGTCCGCACCTCCCGCGCCTCCCGAGAACGCGGTCCAGAACTCCGTCGCCGTAGGTTCCGCGACCCTCTGCAACGACGTCGCGTGGCCCAGGTCGACGGCCGCGTACCGGAAGGGCGCCGCCGAGAGCCGCACCGCCTTCCCGCTCACCGCGGGCATGCCCAGGAACGCGATGCTCTGCGCCGCCTGGCCGTTCGAGCCGAAGGAGGCCCCGGTACGCATCACCGACCGGGGCCCGTCCAACATCCTGCTCGTCCAGAACGAGCGCGACCCGTACAGCCCGCTGGCCGGTGCACTGAAGCTGCGCGACGCCCTCGGCCGCCGGGCCACCATGGTGACCGTCGACGCCACCGGCCACGACTCGTACCTCGCCAACGGAAACGCCTGCGGGGACCGGACCGTCTCCCGCTTCCTGGCGACGGGTGAGCGGCCGGACCACGACACCTACTGCTCCTGACCCACCGGTCCCGAGCCGGTCGAGGCGTGTGAAAGACATCACAAGCGGCCGTCTCATGATCGGGGTCGGGTGCCATCGACGCACCGAGTTCGCGTAAGGTCGCGGGTCGGCCGCACACGGCCGACCCGAGCAACGCAGTCACCGAACAAGGAGCCGCAGGTCATGCCGGCCAATGACGCCACCCAGGCGCCGATCTATCACACACTCGTCCAGGAACACGGCGACGTCGTCGCCACGGCCCGCAAGGCCGCGGAGGACACTCAGCAGACGGCCGAGGACCTCCTGGACTTCAGCGCGCCCACCCGGTCCGACGCGCCCGCCGGTCCCGCGTCCTAGCGGGAGCGGCGTGGTCCGATCCGCCGTACCGCGCCCCCCCCCGGCACCCGGGGCGCCCGGAGGGGCCTGGTGATCGCCGCTCTCGCACCGCCTCGCGTCCAGGGCGGTCGATCGGCCAAGATGGCGTGATGGACTACCAGTTCTGGAAAGACATCCACGCCCGCGGCGGCATCCCCGCGGTCAGGAGCGCACTGGAGGACCTGCCCGGCGACCTCCCGCCGCAGGAAGCGGACGCCGCGACCGAGCTGGCCCTGAAGGTCATCGAGGACGACATCGCCCGCATCAACGCCCGCGCGGATCAGGCCGAGGCGCGGGCCCGCCAGCTGGCCGAGCAGGCGCGTGAGGTGAATCAGCAGCTCACCGAGCACGCGACGCGGGAGGCGGGCGGCGCAGGCGGCGGGTCGGAGAGGTCTGAGGGGTGACGCGGCCCATGGCGTGGCGCGGCAGGTGGGGCGACGCGGTCGGTGGCGTGACGCGACCGGCGGTGGGACCTTGTACCGGCACCGAATAGGTGCTGCTCTGTGTTCCGCCCGGCGGCTCCCTCACGCTCGCGTACGAGCACGTACGCGCACGCTCACGTACGAGCCATCAGCCGCACCATCGCCATGTCGTACCGCGCCTGCAGCCCCGCGTCCGCCGACACCCGCAGCAGCGCCCCGAGCGCGCGGACCGCGCCGTCGTCGTAGCCGCAGGCCTCCGCCTCACGCGCCGCGGCCTCCAGCCGCCGGATGCCCTCGGCCTCGTCGCCCATTCCCAGGAGCGCCTCCCCGATCACGGTGCGCAGCAGCACCCTGGCCGCGGTCGAGGCCTCCGAAGGGCTGTCGAGGTCGAGCGCTGCGACCGCCGTCTCGAACGCCGGCTGCCATTCGCCCGCGTCCAGCCGGTGCCGGGCGAGGTGGTACAGCGCCAAGCGCTCGGTGTTCCGGTCGCCGACGCTGTGCGCCAGCTCCGCCGCGAGCGCGCACCCCTCGGCGGCCTCCTCGGGGCTGCCGAGTTCCGACTGTGCCAGCGACAGGTTGATCAGCGCGGTCGCCTCGCCGCGCGTGTCATCGGCCCGCGCGGCGAGCACGGGCGCGGCTTCCAGATGGACCAGGGCCTCCCCGGTGCGCCCCTCCTCCGTCAGCACCCACCCGAGCAGGGCGAGGACCCGCGACTCGGCGCGCGCGTCACCGTCGGCCCGCGCCGCCTCAAGTGCCGTCCGCAGCAGGGGAGTCCAGTCGTCCCGCACCCGCCACACGATCTGCGGCCACTGCGCAAGGACGATGCGCCACGTCCTGGCGTGCAGCCCGGCGGCGTGCGCGGCGGCCGCGGCCAGCGTCAGGTCGTCCCGCTCGGCCGCGTACCAGTCCATGGCCTGCTCGCGGTCGGTGAACTCCCTTGTCGCCTGCGGCTGATGGAAGTCCGGGGGCAGTGAGAAACACGACTCGTCGCCGGGTTCGGCCGCGTCCGCCGCGGCGAGCGCCGTCGCGACGCTGTGGTCGAGCCCCCGTGCCAGGGTGTCGGGATGGGCGTCCAGGCCGCGCGCGTACAGCCGTACGAGGTCGTGCAGGGTCCAGCGGTCCGGCGCGGTCCGGATGACCAGGTGCGCCGCGGCGAGCTTGTCGAGGGCGGCCTCGGCCGACTCCGGATCAGTGCCCGCGAGGGCCGCTGCCGCGTACCGGTCGACATGCGTGCCCGGGTGCTGTCCGAGGTGGGCGAAGTGGTGCGCGGCGTCATCGGGCAGCCGTCGCACCGTCAGCCGCAGCGCGGCCCGTACACCCGTGTCCTCCACGTCCAGGAGGCTCAACCGGCGTGACTCGTCGGACAGTTCGTCGCTCATCGCTTTCAGGGACCAGTCCGGCTGGTCCGCGAGGCGGGCGGCGGCCACCCGCAGCGCGAGCGGCAGCCCGCCGCACAACTCCGCGAGGCGCCGGGCGGCCACCTCCTCCGCCAGTACCCGCTCCTTGCCGAGCACCGCGGCGAGCAGCGCGGTGCTGTCCTCCGCTTCGAGTACGTCCACGGGGACAGGACGGGCGGCGTCGGACGCGATGAGACCGCGCAGCCGGTTCCGGCTCGTGACCACGGTGACGCACTGCGCACCACCCGGCAGCAACTCTCTGACCTGCTCGGACGCGCGGGCGTTGTCGAGTACGACGAGGAGCTCGCGCTCGGCGCACAGGGAACGGAAGAGCGCGGAGGCGCCGCCGGCCGACTCCGGGATCCGGCGCGGCGCGACCCCCAGCGCCAGCAGGAACTCCCGCAGCACTTCGAGGTGGGCGGGCTCGCCCGTGTCGCTGAACCCGCGGAGATCGGCGTAGAGCAGCCCGCCGGGGAACTGGTCGCGGTTGCGGTGGGCCCAGTGCGCCACCAGGGCGGTCTTGCCCACGCCCGCGGGCCCGGTGACCAGGCAGACGGGCGCTTCGCCGGCGGCGGCGCGGGACAGGGCGGTGAGTTCCCCGGAGCGCCCGTGGAACCCGCGCGGCATGCGCGGCAGGAGGTCGGTCAACCCCGGGGGAGGGGAGACGGGAAGGCCGGGGACCGGGGAGGCGGAGAGGGCGGGGACGGGGGCAGGTATCGGAACTGGCGCCGCGCCCGGCGCCGAAACCACGACGGGGGAGGGAGGAGCGGGAACACCAGGAGCCGGAACACCAGAAGCAGGAACACCAGATGCGGGTACAGCACCAGCGGGAGCGGCAGCAGCGGGGACGGCAGAAGCAGACGCGAGGGCCGTGGGTGAAGCCGGTGACGGGTGCGACGGCAGGTGCGACGGCGAGTGCGAGGCCGATCCCGGTCTTCGCATCGCGTCGTCTCTGTCGTCCTCCCCACGCAGCACGACCGCGTAGGCGTCGGCCAGTTCCCGGCCGGGATCGACCCCCAACTCGTCGGCGAGCAGCCGTCGCGTGCGGTGGAACCAGTCGAGCGCCTCCGAGCGGCGTCCGGCCCGCTGGAGTTCCCGTACGAGCGCGGCGGACAGCGATTCGCGCAGCGGGTGGACGCTCGCCTCCGCCCGCAGCACGGCCGCGGCCCGTGGGTGTTCGCCCATCGCCGAGTACGCGGTGGCCAGCGACTCCACAGAGGCCAGGCGCAGTTCCTCCAGGGCCTGGGCGGCCGCCTGTAGGGGCTGACTGGGATACGCGCCGGTCAGCGCGGGCCCCTGCCACAGGGACAGCGCCTCCTGGTACATCGCCACGGCGTCGGCGGGCGCGCGCTGGCTGCGGGCCAGCGTCACGAGTTCCTCGAAACGGTGGGCGTCAAGCAGCGATTCCGGCATCCGCAGGACGTACGCCGTGCCCTGCGTGAGCAGTTCGACGCCGAACATGTCGGCCTCCGCGGCGGCGAGCAGGACCCTGAGCCGCGACACATGGCCCTGGATGACACCGCGGGCCCGCGCCGGCGGCTCGTGGTCCCACAGCGCGTCCGTCAACTGGTCCACCGGCACCGGGTGGTTGGGCCTGAGCAACAGGGCGGCGAGCAGGCTGCGCCGCTTGGCGGGACCGAGCGGCAGCACCCCCGCCTCAGTGGCGACGGAAACCGCTCCAAGCAGCCGGAACTCCACTGATGCAACTCCTCCGCGGGAAAAGATCCAGATTACCGGAGATGTGGCCCCGGCCCGAGTACGGTTTACGCGGATCCGGCGAGAAGGGGCGAGGGGGCAGGGTGGACGGGTGGGAGTGGGACGAGACGCTGTTCGCGGGGGCCGCCCCCTATTACGCGCGCGGAAGGCTGCCGTACGCCCCCGGCCTCGCGGACGTTCTCGCAGAGGCGCTGAACCTCGACGGGCGCGGGCGCCTCATTGACGTCGGCTGCGGTCCGGGCACCCTCGCGCTGACCCTGGCCCCGCTGTTCGGCGAGGTGGTGGGCCTGGACCCGGACCCCGAAATGATCGCCGAGGCGGGGCGCGGGGCCGTCGAGCGGGGTGTGGCCGCGCGGGCCCGATGGGTGCGGGCCCGCGCGGAGGAGCTGCCCGCCGGGCTCGGCACGTTCACCGTCGCGGTGTTCGCCCAGTCCTTCCACTGGATGGACCGCGACTTGGTGGCCACGACCGTGAAGGGCATGCTCTGCCCCGGCGGGGCCCTGGTGCACGTCTCGGACCTGAAGACGGAGGACCGGACTACGGAGGACCGGCCTGTGGACATGCCTGCGGACCGGATCGCGGACCGGACCGTGGGCCGGGCCATGGCCACGGGCGGGCTCCCGCATCCGCCGCCGCCCCATGAGGCCGTGGCGGACCTGGTCAGGCACTACTTGGGGTCGGTCCGCAGGGCCGGCCAAGGGGTGCTGCCGCAGGGCACCCCCGGCGGCGAGGCAGCGGTGTACGCCCGGGCGGGCTTCACGGGACCGCACCGCTATGTCGTCCCCGGCGGACAGCCCTTGGTGCGCTCGGCCGACGACATCGTCGCGGGGGTCTTCTCCCTGTCGAGCTCAGCCCCGCACCTGTTCGGCACCCACCGCGACCGCTTCGAGGCCGACCTGCGCGGGCTGCTGCGGGATGCCTCCACGTCGGGCCGCTTCTCTGAACGCGTCCCGAGCACCGAGGTCTTCGTCTGGCGGAACGGCACCGCGACGGTCTGATCGAGCGCGGCCGGGCGGACGCCCGCCCCGGCGCACCCTCAGCGCATCCCGGAGCACCCCGGGAGCATCCTCTGATCACCCCCATGATGCATCACAGTCAACACGCATGCGATATCCGCGAGTGATGTGCGAATAGCGCTGTCCCATTGGATAGGCTGAGGCCATGGGGATGTCTTCCGTCGAGCGGCTGCGCGTGGCGGTGGCCGCGCTGATGCAGGTCACCGGTGACACGCAGGCAGGTCTCGCCGCCGTACTTGGCGTCGACCAGACACAGGTGTCGCGCCGTCAGTCAGGCACCGCCGCCTGGGGTCTGGACGACTGCGACGCGATCGCCGCGCACTACGGCATCGATGTGCTCGACCTGCTGGCCGGCCCCACCCGAGCCTGCGAGGCGCTGCCCGCCGACCGCCGTCGTACGGTCCCGAGGCGCCGTACCGCGACCGTTTCATCAAATTCACCGACTTCACCGACTTCACCGACTTCACCGACTTCACCGGATTCGCCGGATTTGCCGAAGGGAGCCCGGCGGTGAGCGACTTCGACGCGATCGACGCACTGCTGGCCGCCTCCGGCCCGGAGGTGGAGCTGCCGCCAGCCGAGGAACGCCGCAGGCTGCGCGAGGCCCTGAATCTGTCGCAGGCGCAGGTGGCGCGAGCGATCGGGGTGAGCCCGAACACCGTGGGCGGCTGGGAGTCGGGCCGCGAACCCACCGGCGGCATTCGCGAGAAGTACGCGTACTTCCTCGACTCGGCTCGCACCAGGCTCGCCCCGCAGCCCGAGCCCGCGCCCGTGGCCGACCCCGCGAGCGAGGCCGCACCGACGACGCCGGAGGGCCCGGATAACAATGCGGCCGACAGCACGGCCGACAGCACGGCCGAGCGCTTGGCCCGCCCCGAACCGTGCGTCCTGTGCGGCCGACCCGCCACTCACCAGGTCGAGGGCTTCCCGCAGCACTTGGACCCCGCCGAATGCGGCACCGGCGCCACGACGGACACTCCTGCAGCCCCGCCCCTCGCAATCCGGACCCCCGCAGCCCCCACCGCCCCCACCGCTCCCGCCCGCCCGGCGGACGGGGTGAAGCTCCTCCCCGCAGGGCGCAGGGCGCAGACCGCCGCCGAGGCCCCCGACGCGATCGGGCAGGCCGTGAAGGAGGCGCTCGCCGCGCACGAGGGCGACGTGGACGCCGCCACCGCCGCCCTGGTCAAGCGCGCCATCCCGGACGCGATGGCCCTGCTGGACGAGACCCGCAAGGGCGGCCGCTACGACATCGTGGCGCACCCCTGGATCCCGGACATCCTGCGCAAGCAGACCTCGCGCGGCGCGGACCAGATCTGGGAGGCCCGCCCCAAGTGGACCCGGCCCGAACTCCCGCCCGGCGCCCACGAGGTGACGGCCCTCGACGTCAACGGCGCCTACCTCTCCGCGCTCAAGACGCACCTCCCGATCGGCCAGCTGGAGCACTCCACCGGCTTCGACCACGACCGCCGCCGCGCCGGCGTCCACCTCGTCACTCCGCCCGCCTGGGACCACGAGGGCGTCCTGCCGAACCCGATCGGCAACCGCGACGAACCGGGCCCTCTCTGGATCACCGAACCCACCCTGCGCCTGCTCCTGCGCCTCTCGTCGCCGAAGTACGGGCTGTGCGACCCGCCACGGATCCACGAGTCGTACACCTCCGGCGCGACCGAGGGACTCCTCGAAAAGTTCCGCGTCGCCCTCAAGGACGCCCGCGACCGGGCGATCGCCGAGGACGACGAGGTGACGCTGGAGTACGTGAAGGCGATGTACTCCAAGTTCGTTTCCACGATGGGGGAGTCGAACTACAACCGTGAGCTCAACCGCCCGGACTGGATGCACCTCATCCGCTCGCAGGCCTTCGCCAACCTCTGGATGAAGGCTTACAAGGCGTACGAGGAAGGCCTCACCGTCGTCCGCGCGATGGGCACAGACGAGCTCCATGTGATCGGCGACTGGCGCAGCGTCTTCCCTGAGGGGCGATCGGTCACCGAGGTGAAGGTCAAGGACGAGTACAGCCTCGGCCGGGACTGAGCCGGGAGACCGGTACCGGTGCAGGGTGATCCAACTTGGCCCAGTGGTGCGGTCGTCGATCGGTGTGATCACTGACGTCGGGGTCTTGATGGCGCATCGCCGACGCTCGGCGTAGCCGTGAAAATCGATGGGCTGCCCGACTTGTCTCGGGCATGATCGACTCGTGAAGACCTACCTGGAGACCGAGCGCCTGACCCTGCGGCACTTCACCGCCGATGACGCGGGCCTGCTGATCGAGCTGGACAGTGACCCGGCGGTCATGCGCTACCTGTCCGGCGGCAGTCCGACCGCGCCGGAACTCATCCGCGAGCGCGACCTGCCGAGCATCCTCTCCGGCTACGAGAGGTGGGGCGGCGACCTCGGAGTTTTCGCCGCGCACGAGAAGGACGGCGGAGCGTTCATCGGCTGGTTCATCCTCCGTCCCGAGCCGGAGGGCCCACTGGACGAGGTCGAGCTGGGCTACCGGCTGCGCCAGGCGGCCTGGGGCAGGGGTTACGCCACGGAGGGCTCGCAGGCCTTGCTGGACAAGGCATTCACCGAGCTCGGTGTGCGCATGGTCTGGGCTACGACGATGTCCGTGAACCGCGGCTCGCGCCACGTCATGGAGAAGCTCGGAATGACGCTCGCGGACACCGTCTCCACCCCTCCCGACATGGAGATGATCGAGGGCGCCGAATTCGGAGGCGTACGGTACGAGATCGCCAAGGAGCGGTGGAAGCGGCAGTAGCCGCTGTGCGAGCGGCCGCCCTGGACCCGGAATCGGCGACGTGCGAGCCACGTCCGGCGGAAGGCCGGAGCGCCTGGTCGACGGCGTAGCCGGGCGGCGCCGTCGACCAGGAGGCATCGGCGGCTCAGAGCAGGGTGTGCGGGTACTGTTCGGCGCGGTGCTGGAAGGCTAGGACCGCAGGGTTCTGGACGGTGCCCCCGCGGATTTCGATCGCTCGTTGAATCGTGCGGTCACCGTCCCAGCCGGCCGGTCCTTGCAGGACCGGGCGCAGGAAGGGGAGCAGTGCCTGGCTGTTCTCCCAGGTGGCGGCATCCCACAGGTAGGAAGGGCTGTGGTCCACGGCGTAGTAGTGGACGTGGTCGCCGACGGTGAACATCGGCTCGTTGAACGTGGTGGGCCGAGCCCAGGCGAAGCCCATGCCCTGGTCACACGAGACGTCGATCACGAGGGTCCCGGGCGCGAGCTTCGGCAGATCCTCCTCTATCAGGAACATCAGCGGCGCCGCGGTGTCCTGGAGCACGCAGTTGACGATGATGTCGTGCCCGGCGAGGAACTCGGCCAGCGGCTCCGGGCCGTCCTCCGTGAGCGCGATGCTGCGCCGCGGGTCGAGGGTGTCGTCGGCCGTGTCGTGGTCGAAGTGCACGATTCGCGCCGAGTGGATCGGTGAGCTGACGGCAGCTATCCCGCGGGCGGTCAACACGTCCACGTCGTGGACGCCCAGCGCGCTGAGCGCGGTGACCGCGCCACGGGCGGTGGCGCCGAAGCCGATCACCACCGCACGCCGCCGACGCCCGTAGTCACCGGTCGTCCCGGTCAGCTGCATGGCATGCAGCACCGACGAGTAGCCGGCCAACTCATTGTTCTTGTGGAAAACGTGCAGGCTGAACGAACCCGTCCGGGTCCAGTGGTTCATCGCCTCGAAGGCGATCACCGTGAGCTTGCGGTCGATGGCGGCCTGCGTGACCTTCTCGTCCTGCACGCAGTGCGGCCACCCCCACAGCACCTGCCCCTCCCGCAGCTCCGCGAGGTCCTCGTGCAACGGTTTGGCCAGCAGGATGACGTCACACTCCGCGATCAGCTCCTCGCGTGAGCGGAAACCGGCGACCCACGGTGCAAGCTGATGGTCTGGCACACCGAAGTGCTCTCCGTAACCGGTCTGCAGATAGATGCTGCGCTGAAGGTCGGCGTCGATGCGTTCGAAGTGCGCCGGGTGGATCGGCAGACGACGCTCGTTCTCTTTGCGGGTCTGCGACATGATTCCGAGCTTGAGCTGCTGCAAAATACCCCTTTGGTTACTACCTGTCTAACACACCCCGGGGCCAGAGGACTTGGCGGACAGTGCTCATCCGGTCCGGGCTGCCGTCTGCGCCGCCCTCCGCGACCGGTGGCCGGACGCTGTCCCGGCACAGTCGCGCTCGGTCAACGCGCCGACCCATTCGGCGCCGGGGAGGGTAGGGGGCGCGTCCGGTGAAGCGTCCCTGGCCGGGATCGTAGGTGCGGGCGCGCGAAGCCGCGGCCGCGCAGCCCGTCGCAAGGCCGGGCGATCTGAAGTCGACGGGCGCGCGAGGCGGTCGGCCGACCGGGAGACTTGGGGCATTTCGCTGAGAATGGTGGGCGATGTCGTTACCGTCGCACGCAGGGATGGTGGCCGGGGGTGGGCGCGTGCGGACGAAGGCGTGGGTGTGGACGGCGGCCGTGGTGGCGGGGACCACGCTCAGTGCCGCACTGGCGCTGCTGCTCGCGCTGGCGGGCGCCCCCGCGACGGCCGCGCCCCGTTGGCCCGGGTACCTGGATGAGCTGCGGCAGCATCCGTGGGCGTACACGGTCGTCCTCGGCGCGCTGGGCATCGCGGCGGCCGGTGTCATGGCATGGCTCCAGTCCCGTCCGCCTGCGGTCGCGAATGATCCGCCGCCCCCGTCGGCGCCGACACTGCCGGAGTGGTTCATCGACCGGGCCGAGGCCCATGCCACCGTAACGGCGGTATGCCGCGGCGACCGCGCCGTGGGCCTCACCACCGCCCTGGCGGGAGCTGGCGGCTTCGGCAAGACGATGCTGGCGGAGGCGGTGTGCGCGAACGGGCAGGTACGCAGGCGCTTCCGTTCCCGCATCTACCTGGTCACCATCGGCAGGGACGTCCGCGGGCGGGCGGATGTGACGGCCAAGGTCGCCGAAGTCACCCGGTTCGTCACGGGTGATACGACGGAGTTCGACGACCCCGCACTCGCCGGCAGCCACCTCGGCCGTCTCCTGGACCAGCGGCCGCGCACGCTGCTCGTCCTCGACGACGTGTGGGAGCACGAGCAGTTGGCCCCTTTCCTGAGGGGTGGCCGCCGCTGCGTACGTCTCATCACCACCCGCAAGCCCGAGCTGGTGCCCGCCGAAGCCCGCATCCCGGTCGACCAGATGTCCCGCGCCCAGGCCCAGGCCGTGCTGACCTGGCACCTACCCCCGCTGCCCGGGCCCCTGGTCGACGCCCTGTTGCAGGCAACCGGCCGATGGGCCCTGCTGTTGCGGCTGACCAACCGCCTGATCGCCGAGCAGCACGCCACCGGCGCCGATGCCGCTTCCGCCGGTGAGCGCATCCTTCACCGGCTGCGCGGCAGCGGGCCCGCCGCCGTGGACAGCCCGACCGCCGCCTGGGACCTCGACGACCCAGGCCTGCGCAATCAGCGGGTCCGGGCATCAATCGAGGCCGCCACCACGCTGCTGCCGGCCGACAGTCGGCAGCGCTTGGCCGAGCTCGGCATCTTCGCCGCGGGCGAGTCCCTTCCCCTTTCGGTAGTCACCTTGCTGTGGCAGGGCACCGGCGGACTGGACGAGGAGCAGTGCCGCACGCTCTGCCGGGACCTGGAACGACTGTCCCTGCTCACCCTCGACCAGTCGGACGGCGGCTGGATCAGCCTCCATGACGTCATTCACGACTACCTGCGCGGTGAGCTCGGCGCGGACGGCCTGGTCCGCGTCAACTACGCCCTGACCGGCGCCATCGCCACCAACCTGCCCACGGCCCGCCCTCTGGCCCCCGACCAGGTTGCCCCTGGGCACGCCTGGTGGCAACTGACCGACGACTACCTCCTGGACCACCTCATCGTCCACCTCCTCGCGGCCGGTCGGACCTCCCAGGCCGAGGCCGTGGCCGGGGACATCCGATGGGTGGAGACCCGCCTCAGCCACCGCGGACCCACCGCCCCCTGGAGCGACCTCGTCCGTACGGACACACCCCACACCCGCCTGCTGGCACACACCCTCTCCCAGGCCGCACACCTCCTCAGCCCCACGGACCCGCCCCACCTCCTCACCGGCGTCCTTCACACCCTCCTCGACACACATACCTACTGGCGCCCCCAAGTCGCCGCCCGGCGCAACGACCTGGCGCAACGCCCCTGTCTCGAACCCCTGTGGCCCCTGCCCGACGCCCCCGCTTCCGCGCTCCGGCGGACCCTCACCGGACACGTCGCCGGGGTGTGGGCGGTGGCCGTCGCGCCGGACGGCACGTGGCTCGCCACCAGCGATGGGAGAGTGCGTGTTTGGGAAGGTGACGACTCCGGCGACGACGGGACGGTGCGGATCTGGGACCGGGCATCCGGCACCTGCACGGCCACGCTCACCGGCCATCGCGGCCGGGTGGGATCGATAGCCATCAGCCCGGACGGGACGTGGCTCGCCACCACGGGCGGCAGCGACTACGCGTTCGAAGGCGACGGGACGGTGCGGATCTGGGACCGGGCCTCCGGCACCTGTACCGCCACACTCACCGGCAACGACAGCAACGTGAAGTCCGTGGTGGTCGCCCCGGACGGCACGTGGCTCGCCACCACCGGCCATGACGACGAGGCAGTGTGGATCTGGGACCCCTCCACCGGTGTCTGCACCGCCACTCTCACCGGCCGGGCCGGTGCGGTGCGTTCGATGGCGATCGCTCCGGACGGCAGATGGCTCGCCACCATCAGCTTCCGGGACGGAGCGGTCCGGATCTGGGACCGGGCCACCGGGACGTGCACCGCCACCCTCACGGCACAGGCGGGCTGGCTGGGGTCGGTGCAGATCGCTCCGGACGGCAGGTGGCTCGCCACCACCTGCGCCGCCGACAAGGCGGTGCAGCTCTGGGACGTGGCCACCGGTACCTGCACCACCACCGTCCCCGACCAACCCCACAGGGTGCGTGCGATGGCGATAGCCCCGGACAGCACCTGGCTCGCCACCGTCGACGGCCACGGGTCGGTACGGATCTGGGACCGGGCGTCCGGCACGTGCACGGCGACCCTCACCGGCCACCGCGGCCGGGTGGCATCGATCGCCATCGCCCCGGACAGCACCTGGCTCGCCACCGGCGGCGAGGCGGACGGGACCGTACGCATCTGGGACCGGGCCGCCGGTAGCTGCACGGCGACCCTCACCGGACACCGCGGCAGCGTGGGGTCGATCGCCATCGCCCCGGACGGAGCCTGGCTCGCCGCAGGCAGCGACGGTGACAAGTCGGTGCGGATCTGGGACCGGTCCCTCGCCGTCCAGACGCCACCGGACTCCGTCCACCGCAACGGAGTGGCCGCGGTGGCGATCAGCCCGGACGGCACGTGGCTCGCCACCGGCGACGGCGACGACTACGGCGACGGAAAGGCGCGGATCTGGGACCGGGCTACCGGCACCTGTACGGCGACCCTCACCGGACACCGCCGCCGGGTGGCGGCGGTCGCCATCAGCCCGGACGGCACGTGGCTCGCCACCGGCGACGGCCTCGGGAAGGTGCGGATCTGGGACCGGGCGTCCGGTGCCTGCACCGCCACCCTCACCGGCAACGGCAGCGAAGTGAAGGCGCTGGCGATCGCCCCGGACGGCACCTGGCTTGCCGCCGGCGGCGAGCTCGACGAGGCCCTGCGGATCTGGGACCTGGCTACCGCGACCTGCAAGTCCACCTTCGAGGGCCACTATCGCACCGTGGAGTCGGTGGCGATCGCCCCGGACGGCACGTGGCTCGCCACCAGCGACAACCTCGGGGATGTACGGATCTGGGACCGGACGACCGGAACCTGCACGGCCGCCGCCACCGACCGCGAATTCCACTCGGTGGACACGCTGGCGATCAGCCCGGACAGCACGTGGCTCGCCGCCGCGGGTGGCAGGTATGACGGCTACGACGACGGAATCGTACGCATAGGGGACCGGGCGTCCGGCACCTGGACGCACACCCTGACCGGCCACCGCGGCCGAGTGGGGGCAATCGCGATCAGCCCGGACGGCATGTGGCTAGCCAGCGTCGGGGGCAGCAAGTACGGCGACGGCGGCGATGGAACGCTGCGCATCTGGAACACCACCACGCGCAGCCTCGCGGCCGTCGCCCGAGCCGAATCGGCGCTCTTCTCTTGCGCCTGGGGGCCTGAGCACGTCCTGGCAGTCGGTGGACGGCGGGGGCTGTATCTCTTTCAACTGCGGGTCTGACCAGGCAACTTGCGTCCCCGGGGGGGACCTCTCAAGGAACAGCCGCCGGGCCCGCTCCGGAACGGCGGCGGAGGGCCGCCCGTTCCGTGTCAGTGCGGGCTGGGGCGCGGCCCAGGCCCAGGTCGATGCGGCCGGGGGCAAGGGCGTCCAGCATGCCGAACTGTTCGGCGACGACCAGTGGCGGATGGATGCGCAGCATGATGCCGCCCACGCCGAGCCGCAGCCTGCTGGTCGCCGCGGTGAGCCGGGAGAGCAGGACGGGCGGGCGTGAGGTGGAGACGCCGGGCATGGCGTGGTGCTCGTTCGTCCAGTAGCGGGTGAATCCGCGCCGGTCGGCGAGCCGGGCGAGTTCGATGCTGCCGGCCAGGCCTGTGCGGCGCTCTGGCCGGTGCCGGTCATGGCGGAGTCCAGTACGGACAGGGCGGCGGGGGCGGAGCCGTGGCGGGTACCGCGGATGGGGTCGGGCATGATCGTGCGGTCCTTCGGTGGCGCGGGGCTGGCGAGGCCGGGCGCCGGCCGACAGCCGCGGCGGGTCTGTGTCGGCCGGCGCCCGGCCGTGTCCGGCGTACGGGCCGACGTATATGGGGTCAGCCGCGGACGCCGAAGTCGACGCGGTCGGTGAGACCGGCGGCGGCAAAGGCGGCGACGAGCTCGTCGCGGCCCTCGGTGAAGTGGCCCCAGCTGTCGTAGTGGACGGGGATGACGCGGCCGGCGTCGAGGATCTTCGCGGCCTGGGCGGCCTGGGCGCTGTCCAGGACGATCAGCTTGCCGTCGAAGAGGTCGGGGAAGCGGGGCGCTCCCGCGAAGAGCAGGGCCGTGTCCACCGGCGCGAAGCGCTCGGCGATGTCCTTGACCGCGTCGAGGGAGGCGTTGTCGCCGCTGACGTAGACGGTGGGCAGGCCCTCGCCGGTCAGGACGAATCCGACGACCTCACCGCAGATCGGCTCGACCTCCTCGCGCGGGCCGGGGCCGTGGATGGCGGGCACGCCGGTCACGGTGACCGTGCCGGGCCCGCCGTCCCGGCGCTCAAGCTCGATCGACTGCCAGTCGGCGAGGCCGGTGGCCGCCTCTCCGAGACGCTCCCCGCCGCCGGGGGTGGTGAGCGTCAGCGGGACGTCGGCGAGCAGGGCCCGGCCGGAGGTGTCGAGGTTGTCGGCGTGCTCGTCGTGCGAGAGCAGGACCACGTCGACGCGGCCGAGATCGGTGGGGCTGCCGTCAGCGGCCGCCGTCTTGGTCAGCACGACGGCCGGTGCCGGGTGGTCGCCGGGGCCGTCGAAGGTCGGGTCGGTGAGAAAGCGCAGGCCGCCGTACTCGAAGAGGGCGGTAGGGCCGCCGAAGACCCGGACGGGGAACGGGGCGGTCTGCAAGGTCGGGGAAGGCATGGGAGCAGTTCCTCACGGATAGATTGCTTGTTAACCGTGAGTCGGACTGTACGCATGTCTCACGGATGGATGCAACCCGTACCATGAGGAGCGTGGAAGAGTTCGTGAGGGAAGAAGCCGCCCTGCCGTCGGCGCCCGGCGAGGCGGAGCACCCCGCCCTGGCCTTGGCCAACAGCGCCGTCGCACTGCCCGGCGGCCACACGGCCGACCTCCTGGGTACCCCGGCGAGGGCCGAGCAGTGGCTGGCGCGGCGCGACCTCGCCCCGGTCGGCGCCGGCCTGGCGGAGGTATGCGCCACACAGCTGCGGTCGCTGCGCGAACAGGTCAGGTCGCTCCTGGCCTCCCGTGTCGCCGACCAGCCCGCCCTGCCCGCCGCCGTCACGGCGATCAACAACGCGATGACCCGCGTCCCCACCGCACCCCTGCTCTTGTGGGACGAGAAGACCGGCCCCTACCGCGCCACACCTCACCCCACCACCGCGATCGTCGAGCACGCCCTGGCAGTCATCGCCGCCGACGCCGCCGACCTGCTCACCTCCCCCGAGGCCACCCGCCTGACCGCCTGCGCCTCCCCACCCTGCAACCGCTTCCTGGTCAAACACGGCCGCCGCCAGTGGTGCTCCACCCGCTGCGGCGACCGCGCCCGCGCCGCCCGCGCCTACGCCCGCCGCACCCCGATGGACTGACGCCGCCGCACCACCGGCCCGGGACGACACGCCAGCGCCCTCCCCGGCCCAGCCAGGCCTGCGCACCCCCGACGCGCCTACTTTGCGGCGAAGTGGCCGCGGGCGAATGCTGCTGCGGGGGTTGCTGTCTGCCGGTCGGCGTTGTGGGCGGAGACGTCCGCGAGGGCGGGTCGATCTGGGAGCTCGTGCTGCCCGCCCCTCCAGCGCCCCGGTCGGCCGGGGACTTCCGTGATTCGGCTGACCCTGTCTGCCCCGTCTGCCCCGCCGGACACGACGTCTTCCAGGTGACGGTCGCCTACGTCAGGCGGCGGACCTGGTCGTTGGCGGCAAGGGCTGGGCATCCACTTCGACAACGTCCCCGTGGTGTCGAGCAGGGTCTGGTGGTGAACACGATCGCCCGCGCGGGCCTGTGCAGATGCCCCTCGGAGATGGCATGCCTCTCGGAGATGGCGTGCGCTGCGCATGAGGCTCAATTGGCCGATGTGCACCCTTGGCTGATTCTGCATCACGCCATGAAAACTACTCAAACGGTAGAGGATGCCTCCGCGGAGCGGAGGAGGAGCATGGGGCGCCCGGCGTGGTCACCGAGATGAAAGGTTCGCGCATGTCTGGGTTATCCGACGACAGGTCGCCGAAGGCCATCGAGAGACAGAAGATCGTGTGGATCGAGCGGGGGCTTTCCAAGCCTGACGCGGAAGCGAAGAAGCGGACTCCGCGCTTCGTCACGCGCGGTGAATGGGGAGCCGAGGAACCGGTCCGGGAAAGTACCGAGTTCTTCCCGCAGAATGGCGGCATCGCGATCCACCACGAAGGTGGCGGCCACAAGATGAGGGGCCATCACTCGCTGTTCGACTGGCCCAACCTCCCGAACTTCGCCGACAACTGCTACACGCAGGTGTTGCAGATTCAGCACAAGCACATGCACCCACTGCCATGGATCGGAGGGGAGCGCTACTGGGACATCGCCTACAACTACCTTGTGTGCCACCACGGTTACACGTTCGTGGGCAGGGGCATCGGCATTCAACCCGGCGCGAACGGCACGCACTGGGCGAACGTGAACCTCTATGCCATCTGTGGCCTCATAGGCGCCGACGACGAACCGACGTCTGAGATGCTCGACGAGATCGAGACCGTCTGTGACTGGGTGCGCGACAACGACGACGCCGGCGCCAATCTGCCCGGCCGAAAGGTCGTCGGTCACAAGGACCTCATCCCCGGAAAGACCGACTGCCCCGGTAATCTCTACCCGTACGTAGAAAATGGACGCTTCGAGTGACGAATTCCCAAGGCGCCCGATAAGGGCAGGGGACTCCTTCCGGCTGGGCCCCATGCCCCGGCCGCCGGGGGCGGGGCATCGGCAGATGCGCGATGCGCACGCCGATGCTGAGCGCGACGACGGCCAGGGCGGGTAGCCGCCCCCGGTACGGTCGAGGGCCGTCCGGTCGGACCACGGCGGCACGGTGCCGGTCCGGCAACTGGCGGCATGGTGCAGGTCCGGCAACTACCCGCAGCTCCGGTGCCGAAGATAGTTGCCGGATCCGTAAGTTACGGGTCTGCTGCCGCGGATCAGGTGCCGGACTTGCGGCCGTAGACGAAGACGTCGTCGCCCTTGCGCAGCATGTTCCAGTACTTCACGGCGTCCTTCTTCGTCATGTTGACGCAGCCGTGCGAGCCCGGCGGGGACCATACGCTGATGCCGACCGAGTGGAAGGCCTGGCCGCCGTCGAAGAACTGGCTGTACGGCATCGGCACGTGGTACAGGCTCGAGACGTGGTCGATGTCCCGCCAGTAGACCTTCTTCAGGCCCGTGCGGGTCTCGTGGCCGTTGCGGCCGGTGCGTACCGGCACCGGGCCGTACTTGAGGTTCTTGCCGTCCTGGATCCAGCTGAGCTGGAGCGTCAGGTCGACACAGGCGATGCGCCCCTTGTCGGTCGGGCACTTGCCCGCCTTGTTGGGGTTGTTGCCCACCGCCTGCTGCTTGTTCATGAGGTCCATGACACCCCAGGTGACGCTGCCCGCGTACCCGGCGTTCGGGGTGATCTTGTGCTTGGTCTGGAAGGCCTTGATGGCCTTGCAGTCGGCTGCCGACTGCTTGCCGTCCACCGGGCGACCGAGGAACTTCTCGACCTGCTTCTGGTACGGCCCGGTCTGCGTCGAGCACGACGCGGCCTGCGCGCTGCCGGTGCCGAGCGCCATCGTGAGTGGAGCCACCAGCATGGTGATCCCCAGCGCCACGGCTCCTCGTCTGCGTATGTCCCCCACTGTCGCCTTCTCCTGTCGTCATTCGTCCGCGGGTCGGATTCCAATGGAATCCACCTGCTAGACAGCCCGGACCCGGGGTCCGTTGCAGCACGAGATGACACAGGTGTGTAACAAGGGGTGGTTTGTCGGGCCGAGTCCGGCCGTTCGGCCGTTCGACAGGGCTCGACGGTCAGCCTGTCGGCTCTGCGCTGGATGCGCCGGATGCGCCCCGAACCTAACGCCTGCTCGTACTCCGCGTGCCGAGCGGCTCAGCCGACCGTGTGGCGGAGAGCAGGACGACGCCCCAGATCACCAGGATCGCGCCCGCCACCTGCGGCGCGATCCACCAGCCGACGCGCAGCCGGTCATGGTTGAGCGCGATGCCGAGGGCCAGGCTGGCGGCGGCCTCACCGAGGGTGAGGGCAGGCTGGGAGGCGATCAGGGGACCGGACTCCATGGCGTTGGCGAGCAGGAACAGCGCGCATGCGCCCGCCGCCACGCACCCGTAGGTCTGCCAGGTGGCGGCCAGCGCGCGGGCCCCGGAGTCGGTGAAGGTGCCGATGGCGGCGTTCATCAGCGTGGCGGTGAGTGCGTAGGCGAGCGCGGACGCTGTACCGAACAAGGCGGCACGTGCCTTGCCCCGTGGGCGGGTCAGGGCGATCGCGGTGCATACACCCGCACCCAGGCCCACGGCCAGGAGAGCGGCAGTCCACTCGACACCGGAGACAGCGTGCCCGCCCTCGGCAGGCGCTGCCGCGCCGAGGAGGACGGCCAGGCCCGCGGTGGTGAGGAAGCACGCGCTCCAGCCGCCCGCCGGCATCGGCGTCCGGGTGAAGAGCTGGGCGATGACCAGGGCGAAGGGCAGTTCGAGGACCAGGAGGGGCTGCACCAGCGAGAGCGGGCCGAAGGCCAGGGCCAGCGCCTGCAGCGCCGCCGCCGCGACGATGACGGCGATGCCCGCCAGCCAGGCGCGATGGCGCACCAGATACCGGACAAGGCGCGGGCTGAAGGCGTCACCGGGCGGCACCGTGCGGGCGGCCACCCGCTGCAGGACGGTGCCGGCGGCGTTGGCCAGGGCGGTCAGCACCGCGCACAGGGCGGACAGCACGGACGCGTCCACGCCGGCTCCTCACACGGCCCGGTCGGGAGGCAGGTCCGGAGACAGCGGGGAGCCGGGCGGCACGGACTGGCCGTCTGGTGCCCTGCGCCCGGCCCCGCCGCGCAAGCCCCGACCCGCGGGCGGGTGCCCGGCGGCGGCCGCGGCCCCGGGCTGCGCCGCCCAAGCGCTGCACGCGAGCATCGCCAGCCACGCCCCCACCAGCAGCACGTGACACCGCTGGGCGAGGCCGTGCCATCCGCCGTATCCGAACAATGGCCCCACAGTGCACAGCGACGAGATCAGGGCCGCCCCGCCGAGGGACGGTCCCCAACGGGCGATGAGCTCGGGACATCCGCGCTGCCGCGCCCGCCAGATGATCAAGGTCATGGAGGCGAAGAGGCAGAAGTGCACCGAAGCGCTGGTGAGCGTATGGGCGGGGTGTACGGCGCGGCAGTCGGGCTCCAACGAGGGCGCGCACGTCATCGGCATCAGCACATCGGCCACTGACGAGACGCCGACTCCGGCCAGCGCCCACCATCCCGTCCGGACCATCCGGCTCCCGGCCGCCGCCATGCCACCGGCCGTGGCACCCGCCACGACGAGAACGGCGCAGCTCAGCTCCAGCCCACCGAACAGCCACCGGTACGGGCTGCCTTCCGCGTACAGCTCGCTCACGTAGGAATGCCGTGCGTCCAGCCCCGCCGGGACGACGGCCTGAAGGAGCCAGGCGTTGTACAAGAGTGCGGCCAACCCCAGCGGTACGGCCACCGTCCAAGGATGTCCGCGCGGCCCGTGTGTACGGCGACTGTGCGTCATCGTGCTGATCATGAAGCCTTGTTAGCGGCTTTCGACGTCTCACGGGGGAGTAGCCCGGCCCAAGTCACCCGTGCGGGGGTGCTCCCATGCGCTTCACCGCCCGGCACCCATCCACCCTTTCCCCTAGTCACCCCTCTTCCCTCAGCCATCCACCCGTGCGGCCTTGTTGTCAGTGCTCTGTGCCATCATTCGGACGCGTCCCAGGGGAGTGGGCCGCAATCTGCCGTTGAGTCAGAGGGTTGGGGATGGGTGCGGGTACGGAGCCGGACGGCTCGTCCAGGTCGGACGCGGAGTGGGAGCGGTTTCTGCGTGAGTCGGTGGCGGGTGCCGCCGACGCGCCCAAGGAGCCGTCGGCGCGGGCCCGCGAGGTGTCGAAGCGGCTGCGTGCGGAGCCCGGCGGCGGCCCGGAGGGCTGGCGCGCTTACGCGCCCGCGCGGCGCAAGCGGCGCACGGGCTGGTACGCGCTCGGGCTGCTGGCCTCGCTGGTGCTGCTGGTGGTGGCGCTCGCGCCGGGCCGGATAGGGGACCTGTTCGCCGACGACGACGCCGACTCGCCGCTGGGGGCGGAAAGCGCCCGGCCGACCCAGGCGCCCCCGGCAGGGGCGGCCGGGCGCCCCACCGAGGAGCAGCCGTTCCACGGCTCGCCCGCGGCGAAGTGGGCCGACGGGGCGGCGGGGATCACTGTGCCGAAGGCCAGGGCGGTCGGCTGGATGAGTGCGGCAGAGGTCGAGCGGGCCCTTACCCGCAGCCGGGACTTCCTCGTCGACGCGGGCCTGGACCGCGGGGTGCTGCGGGGCGAGCGCCCCAAGGACGCGATTGCGCTGATCAGTCCGCACCAGGAGGACGTCCAGGCCCTTCTGAAGACCGCTTTCCGCACGCCGAGCGAGAAGAACGACCCGCTCCTCCTCTTCAGCCGCTTCCGGCCCTCCCGCACCCACCTGGTCGGTGACGTCGTGAAGACCCGGGGCAGGCTCACCTACCGGGAGGGCCGGCGCGGCGCGCTCCAGGTGACCGCCGACGTCACCTTCGTCTACCCGGTCACCCCCGCCGACGCGAAGGGCGACGACGAGATCGTACGTACGATCGTCCGGCGCGAGCTGGTCCTGAGCTGGGACAATCCCGACAAGGTGATCACCGAGCCGGGCACGTTCTCGATCGTCTCGTACAAGTACGACATGACCAACGGTGGCTGCGGCGCCCCCACGGGCTACTTCACCCCGCCTTTCGGCACAGACCCTGACCGTCGGACGGACGAAGCCAGTACCGAAATCGACCCCTACGACCGCAGTACACCGGTCGGGCAGGGCAAGTCCTCCAAAGACGAGTGCAGGAAGGCCACGCGGTCCTAAGCGTGTCCCCAAAGTCCCGTCGTCCGCCCGGAGGACGGGCCCCGCGAAAGGCGAGGACGGCGCTCCGGAGGACGTAACGTGCACGTGAGACGGCGACCCTGTAGAAATGCGAAGCGGAAGGAGGGATCCTCATGCCGGAACGCACCATCGAGTTCGGCAAGTTCGGCGCGCACGGCATCAAGGGTCACGAAGCTGTCGCCCGTCGGCTCGACCAGCTCGCGGGAGGCATCGCCACCCCCATCACCGCCCGCCGTGGCCTGATGGCCCGCCTGAACTACCTGACGCGCACCGACCACGCCCTCAAGGCGGCGCGCGCGGCCGGTCTGACCGCGACCGCGCGCACCATCAAGGCCTGGCGCGAGGGTCGGCAGGCCCCCAGCCGCAAGAGTCTCCAGCAGATCGAGACCGCTTACCGCACCGTGCGCCGCGCCAATGTCGCCCGGCATCTGCTCGGTCGTCTCAACCGAGCCGGCCGTGGCACGCGCGTGGAGATCCACCCGCTCAATCAGTCGCAGGTGGCCCGCCCCCTGCAGCGTGTCGTGGAGTACCGCACGCTCAACATCCGCCACTGGGATCGCATCGTCGGCGCCTGGGTCACCGGCGACGACGCCGGTCTCGACGCGGCCTGGGTCGACCAGATCGTGGATCTCGGCAGCCAGTGGGGGCAGTACGAGTACGTCTCCAACATCGGCTTCGCCGCCTGAAGAGGCGTGTAGCAGAGTTCGGGCCGGGCGCCGCAGAGTGCGCCCGGGGCGGTAGTTGTCGTGTTTCGCCGCGGGTCCGAAACGTGCCGTTCCCCGCTGGCCCGCACCCTTGACACATGCGTACGGCTTCGCGACCTTTGAGCCTCGCAGGGCAGCGACGGGGAGCGAGGGAGGGGTCAGCCATGAGTTCCGGCAGAGCCCGGTCGAGAACCGTCACATCCACCGAGGCCGCGGAAGCACGGTCGGCCTGAGATGGACATCACCATCCACGGGCTCGACGGGCTGGACGCCTCGCTGCGCGGGGCCTGGCACCGGACGATGGAGGCGTCACCCCAGTACGCGAATCCGTTCCTGGCACCGGAGTTCGCGGCAGGGATCGCCAGGCACCGAGGCGGGGCGCAGGTGGCGGTCCTGCGCGAACGGGGCGAGCCCGTCGGCTTCTTCCCCTACGAACGCAACGCCTTCGGGGTCGGCCGGGCCATCGGTCTCGGGCTCTCCGACTGCCAGGCCCTCGTGCACCGCCCCGGAGTCACCTGGAACACCCAGGAACTGCTGCGGGCCTGCGGTCTCTCCGTTTTCGAGTTCGACCATCTCGTCGATGAGCAGAAGCCGTTCGACGGTTTCGTGACGGGGACGTTCGCCTCCCCCGTCCTCGACCTCGAGGCGGGGGAGGAGAGCTACGCGGAGTGGCTGCGCGGCGCCTACCCGGGCCTGGCCAAGACGGCACTGAAGAAAGAGCGCCGGCTGAGCCGCGACGTGGGCGAGATGCGGTTCGTCTACGACGAGCGCGACCCGAAGGTGCTGCGCACGCTCATGCGCTGGAAGTCGGCGCAGTACCGCAGGACGGGCCGCATGGACCGGTTCGCACGAGCGTGGATCGTCGACCTGGTGGACGACCTGTTCCAGGTCCGCGAGGAGCACTTCGCCGGTGTGCTGTCCGTGGTGTACGCGGGTGACCGGCCGGTGGCCGCACACTTCGGCCCGACGTCGAGCACGGTGTTCGCCGCCTGGTTCACCGCGTACGACCCCGAACTCAGCTACTACTCGCCCGGGCTGATGATGCATCTGCGGATGGCCGAGTCCGCGGCCAGGGACGGGGTGCGGCTCATGGACATGGGCCGTGGCGACAAGGAGTACAAGGACTGGCTCAAGACGCGTGAGCTGCGCGTGGGCGAGGGGTTCGCGACGCGCCCGCACCCGGTGGCGACGGCCCACCGGCTGTGGCGCAGACCGGTGCGCGGGCTGCGCAACACGGTCCTCGCCCACCCCGGGCTGCGGGAGCCCGCCGACCGGCTGCTCAAGACCGTCGGAACACTCCGTACACGGAAGGGGTGAGGATGCCGTACGGATCGCGGCTCTCCACGGTGATGACGCGGCGCCTGGGACGCGCATGCGTCTACACGCCCTCGGCGCGGCTGGCGCTGTATCTGGCGCTGCGACACTGGTGCAGGCCGGGCGCACGCGTGCTGATGTCGCCGGTGAACGACGACGTGATCCTCTTCGTGGTCCTCGCGGCCGGGCTGCGTCCGGTGCAGGCCCCGGTCTCCGTATGGGACGGCAACATCGACCCGGCCGCCGTGCCGGAAGAGACATGGCGGAACGTGGACGCCGTCCTGACCACGAACCTTTACGGGATACCCGACCGCGTCGTCGAACTGCGCCGCCGCTGCGACCAGTTGGGGATACCGCTCTTCGAGGACGCCGCCCACGCGATCGGCACCCACGTCGACGGCCGGCCGGTCGGGACCTTCGGGCGGGCCGCGGCGTTCAGCCTGTCCAAGCACGTGGCGGCGGCAGCGGGCGGATTCCTCGCCGTCGAGGACGCACGCACCCGCCGCGAACTGGAAGAGCTGCGCGACGAACTCCTGACGCCGGGCGGTCTCCGCAACGACCTGGCCACCACGCTGCGCCCACTGGCACGTTCGGCCGTACGCGGCCTCCATCTGGTCCGGCCCGTATGGCGGACGCTGCAGCGCCTCGGGATGCTGGAGCGCGACGACTTCCGCATGGACCTGCACGCGTCCCGCCTCGCCCGCTGTGCGACCCGGGCGCCGAGCCTCACCGCGTACGAACCGTGGATACGCGTCGACCTGCACGGCTTCCGGTCCCGCCACGGCGCCCTGGTCCGCGGGCAGTTGGAGCTGCGCGTGGCCCGGCTGGACGAGGACCTCACCCGGCGCAGGACCGGCACCTCCCTCCTGTCGGGCACCGCCTTGGCCTCCCCGGCGGTGCTCCGTGACCGCCCGCCGGGCGACGCCCCGCCGCCCCTGTTCCGGGTGCCGCTCCTCGTACAGGACCGGAACGCCTTGGTGGACCTTCTGGTGCGGCACGGTGTCGTCACCGGATACCTCTACGATCCGCCGCTCGACGACTACGCGGGCGCGGAGTTCGTCGAGCCGTCCCCCGATCCGCGGGCCGCCCGCTGGTTCGCCGCGCACGTGCTGCCGGCCGACCCGCTCCTGGCGCGCAGGAGCACCAAGGCGCTGACGAAGGAACGGGCGGCGCCGGCGCGCCCACCGCTCGCCTGCCTCGACGGTCGAGCGCTTCCCGTCTGAGCTACTGACGGGTAGGGTCAAGGGCCGAGGAACGGAGCATTCCCCATGACCCGCACGTTCACTGTGTCCCGCAGCACCGTGGTCCAGGCGCCGCCGTCGGCGGTGTACGAGCAGGTCAGCCGGCCCGCACAGATGGGTCGCTGGAGCCCGGAGAACCTCGGCGCGACCGTGCCGGGGGCGGACGAACCGGCCAGGGTGGGCCTGGTCTTCGACGGTCACAACAAGCGCGGAGCCTTCCGCTGGACCACTCGCTGCACGGTGACCGCCGCGGACCCGGGCAGGCGCTTCGCCTTCCGCGTGCACGCGATCGGCCTGAAGCGTCCGCGTCTGCGCGCCCCCATCGCTACATGGGAGTACCGCTTCGAGGAGGAGCACACGGACGACGTGGCGGGGGGAGTGGCGACGCGGGTGACCGAGACCTGGACGGACGACCGCCGCGCCTGGCCGGATTTCGTGGCGGGCGCCTTCGACCGGATCGCCACGAGGGGGCACACCTTCGCGGTGTTCCAGGTGGGGAACATCGACAGGACGCTGAGCAATCTGAAGCGGGAACTGGACGGGGCCTCCAGCCGCTGATTCACGGCTGATGACTGATCGTCCAACGGCCGGCGGCGCAGGTCCCCAGACGTGGACGCTTCAGACCACCGACGAGGGCGAACTGGCGGTGCTGACGGGCACCGGCGGCCTCGGTGTGCTGCACACCCTCAGCCGGACGGCACAGGCTCCGAGCGCGCAGCCGGGGGAGTAAGGGCCGGACCTAACCTGCAGGGGTGACCACCGACTTGACCCTGCTGCCGCATGTCGCCTTTCGCGGACAGGAGGTCACCGCGCCGCGCCTCCGCGGCCTCCTCGCGCTGCTCGCCGGTGACGTGCGCACCGGATGCGGCACCGAGCGGCTGGTGGCGGGGCTGTGGCCGGATGAACTGCCGGAGCGGCCGGGAAAGGCTCTGCAGGTCCTCGTGTCCAGGGCGCGGGCACAGCTCGGCGCCGACGTCATCGCCAGTACGCCGTCCGGCTACCGGCTCGCCCTCACCGAGGCCCAGGTCGACAGTTCCGCACTGCTGCTGCACGCCGCCGCGAGCGCGGAGCGGGCCAGAGCCGGGGACCCCGCGGCATCGCTGGCGGCGGCCGAGGCCGGACTCGCCCTCTGGGAGGGGACCCCTGAAGGTGCGGGCGCCGACGACCCCGTAGCCGCGTTGCGCGCCCGGCGCGCCCCCGTGCACGGCGACCTCGTCCGCGCACGGGCGCTCGCGCTCGCCCGTCTCGGACGGCACGCGGAGGCGGCCGGGCCGCTGACCGTCGCCGCCGCCGAACACCCGCGCGACGAGGAGGTGCTCGCCGCACTGTTGCGCGGCGAGGCGGCGACAGCCGGCCCCTCCGCCGCGCTGACCCGGTACGAGGCCTACCGCCGTGAACTGCGCGACGAGCTCGGCGCCGAGCCGGGGGCCGGACTCAAGGCCGTACAACAGGAGTTGCTGCACGACCAGGCGCCCGTGACCAGGCACGGCGTCCCGCACGAACCCAACCGGCTGCTGGGCAGGGACGCGGACATCGCAGCGGTGGAGCGGTTGTTGCGCGCCTCCCGCGCCGTCACCGTCGTCGGCCCCGGCGGTCTCGGCAAGACCCGGCTCGCACACGCCATCAGCCGCCGGGCCGAGCGGCGCCTGGTCCACTTCGTGCCGCTGGCCGGCGTCACCGCGGACGAGGACGTGGCCACAGAGGTGGCCTCCGTGCTCGGCGCGGGCGACGGACGCCACGGCCTCGTCAACGGCCCTGCCCCCACCGACCCGGTCGCCGGCATCCTCGGCGTGCTCGGCCCCGGCCCCGCTCTGCTGGTCCTCGACAACTGCGAGCAGGTGATCCGGGGCGCCGCCGCCCTCGTACGGTCCCTGGTCTCATCCTCGTCCTCGAAGGAGCTGCGGGTGCTCGCCACCAGCAGAGCCCCGCTGGACCTCACGTCGGAGGCGGTGTACGCGCTGCCCGAGCTCGGGCTCGACGCCTCGGTCGAGCTGTTCACCCAGCGGGCCCGTGCCGCCAGGAACGGCGTGGAGCTACCGCCGGACGCGGTGACCGGACTCTGCCGCCGCCTCGACGGGCTGCCGCTCGCCGTGGAGCTGGCAGCGGCGCGCGTGCGGGTCCTCTCGGTGCCCCAGATCGCCCGTCGGCTCGGCGACCGTTTCACGCTGCTGCGCGGCGGCGCACGCGACACCCCTCAGCGCCACCGCACGCTCCACGCGGTCGTGGAGTGGAGCTGGAACCTCCTCTCCGAGGAGGCCAGGGCCGCGCTGCGCACCCTGTCCGTCTTCCCCGGCGGCTTCTCCGTCGAAGCGGCGGACCACGTACTGGGCGAGGACGCGCTGTCGCTGCTGGAGGAGGCGGCCGAGCAGTCGCTGCTCACCGTCGCCGACACGCCGACCGGTGCCCGCTTCCGGATGCTGGAGACCGTACGGGAGTTCGGCGCGGCCCGACGAGCGGAGGCGGGCGAGGACGAGGAGGCCGTCGGCCGGCTGCTCGTCTGGGCGCGGGACTTCGGGCTCACCCACCACGACTGGGTCTTCGGCCCGGACCCGCGGACCGCCGGGGAGCGGGTCAGGGCGGAGCAGGACAACCTCGTGGTGGCCCTGCGGCACGCCATGGCCCGCGCGGACGGCCCCACCACCGCCGCCCTCACCGCCGTCCTCGCCGCCCTGTGGTCGACCGACTCCAACTACCCCCGTCTCGCCGCGCTCGCCGCCGATACCGGCCCGCCCCTGTCGCACTACCGCCCAGAACCGGAGTACGTCGAAGTCACCCGCGCCGCCGCCGTGTTGTGCACCGCAATCCTGTTCATGGACTACGGCCCCCACACCGGTGTCGTACGACAGCTCGTCACCCTCCGGCGGCTGCCCCCGGCCCCGCCGGACACCCTGCTGCGCGCCGCCGCGGTCGTCCTGAGCGCGATCCCCGAGATGCTGCCTCCCGGCTACGAAGCGCTGCACGAGCTCTGCGCCGACGAGCGGCCGCTGGTGGCCGGCCTCGCCGAGTGCGTCGCCACCTACGTAGGGGAGTACGAGCACGACATCGACCGCGCGCTCGCCTCGGCCCGCCGTATGGTCGCCGCACTGGCACCGGTGGCCGCCCCGTCCCTGGAGGTCATGGGCCACTCCCGGCTGAGTGAGCTGTACCTGAAGACGGGGCGGGGGGAAGCCGCGTACGGGCATCTCACGGCCGCCCTCGCCGCGCTGCCTCGACTCGGCGAGGCACACGACTACATCGGCATCCGCAGAGGCCTCGCCCTCGCCTGCCTGCAGCGCGGCGATCCCGACGAGGCCGAGGGCTGGCTGCGGGAGGCGGTGGGCGGCAACATCCCGCAGCACGACGACTTCTACAGCCCCGACCTCGGCGTACGCGCCGAGATCGCGCTCGCCCGCGGGCTGACGGAGCCAGGCCTCCGCCTGTGGCGCAGCGCTGTCGAACGGATGCCCGCGGCAGGCGCGATGCTCCCGGGCCGTGACCCCTGGCTCGACCCGTGGGCACTGCAGATCCAGGCGGCAGCGGTGACGGCACACGCTCATGCCGACAGTCTCGAACGCGTCGCCGAGCCCCTCGCACGCCTGCGGCGCCTGCTGCGCACGCTGCTCCTGAGCCCGCCCCGCACCCCCACGGAACTACCGGTGCTCGGAACGGTGCTGCACGCCCTCGGCATGGCGGGACTGGCGTCCGGCGACGCGTGTGCCGTCCGGATGATCGCTTTGGCCGAACGCCTGCGGGTGCTGCGCGAGTTCCAGCCGACCATGTCGGAAGCCCGCGCCCGACAGGCCGCGGAGCACCTCGACAAGGCGGCGTACGCCGACGCGGTGTCGGTGTACGCCGCCCTGGACAGGGGTGAACTGCGGGAGGCAGTTCGAGCGCTCATCTCGGATCGCGGTGGAACAGGGAGGTGGACCAGCGGTAGCCGACTGCGGCCAGGCCCAGGCACCAGGCGAGGGTGAGCCATCCGTTGTGGCCGATCTCGCTGCCGAGCAGCAGGCCGCGGAGCGTCTCGATGGCCGGGGTGAACGGCTGGTACGCGGCGATCGGCCGGAACCAGCCCGGCATCGCGTCCACGGGGACGAAGGCGCTCGACACCAGCGGGAGAAGCATCAGCGGCATCGCGTTGTTGCTGGCTGCCTCGGGGTTCGGGCTCGCCAGGCCCATGCCGACCGCGATCCAGGTGAACGCGATGGCGACGAGCGTGAGCAGCCCGAACGCCGCCAGCCACTCCAGGACCGTGGCGTCCGTGGACCGGAATCCGACGGCCACGGCCACGGCGCCGACGAGCGCCACACTGAGGATCGACTGCAGCACACTGCCGACGACGTGCCCGACGAGCACGGAACCGCGGTGGATGGCCATCGTGCGGAAGCGGGCGATGATGCCCTCGGTCATGTCCATGGCCACGGACACCGCGGTCCCCGCCGGGGTGGCGCCGATGGTCATCAGCAGGATGCCCGGGACGAGATAGGCGATGTAGTCGGAACGGTCCGCGCCGCCGCCACCGATGCCCGCGCTCATCACGTCACCGAAGACGTAGACGAAAAGCAGCAGCAGAACGATGGGCGTCAGCAGGATGTTCAGGGTGAGGGAGGGGTAGCGGCGGGCGTGCAGGAGGTTGCGGCGCAGCATGGTGGAGGAGTCGCGGACGGCGAGGGTGACGTCGCCCAGCGCGCGGGCGGCGGTGCGGTAGGTGTCGGGGTCGGTGAAGCGCAGCCGTACGTGCCCGCCGGGGATGAGCTGTTTGAGTTCTTCCGGGCTGCCGTGGGCGGCGATCTTTCCGTCGTTGA
>NZ_JBHVZA010000047.1:0-43643 GCF_042880275.1 Streptomyces sp. NPDC058308 | reverse complement strand
CCTGCACACCTACAACCACCACCGCTGCCACACCGCACTCGGAGGCAAGCCACCGATCACCCGTGTGAACAACGCTGCGGGTCAATACACCTAGGGCCCTAGCTCAGCCCCGCGGAGCGCGCCCGCTCGACCGCCGGGCCGATCGCCGCCACCACCGCGTCGACGTCCGCCTTCGTCGACGTATGGCCGAGCGAGAAGCGGAGGGTGCCGCGGGCCAGGTCGGGGTCGGTGCCGGTGGCGAGCAGGACGTGGCTGGGCTGGGCGATGCCTGCCGTGCACGCGGACCCGGTGGAGCACTCGATGCCCTGCGCGTCGAGGAGCAGCAGGAGCGAGTCGCCCTCGCAGCCGGGGAAGGTGAAGTGCGCGTTGGCGGGGAGCCGGCCCTCCGGGGCGGGGTCGCCGCCGAGGATCGCCTCGGGGACCGCCGCGCGGACGGCGGCCACCAGGTCGTCGCGGAGCGCGCCGATCTCGGTGGCGAACCGCTCGCGCTGCGCCGCGGCCCGCTCACCGGCGACGGCGAACGCGGCGACGGCGGGCACGTCCAGCGTCCCGGAGCGCACGTGCCGCTCCTGGCCGCCGCCGTGCAGCACGGGCACGGGGCTGTACTCGCGGCCGAGCAGCAGCGCCCCGATGCCGTACGGACCACCGATCTTGTGGCCGGAAACCGTCATCGCGGCAAGCCCTGAGGAGCCGAAGTCGACGGCGAGCTGGCCGTAGGCCTGGACGGCGTCGGCGTGCAGCGGGACGCCGAACTCCCGGGCGACGTCGGCCAGTTCGCGGATCGGCATGATCGTGCCGATCTCGTTGTTGGCCCACATGACGGTGGCCAGGGCGACGTCGTCGGGGTCGCGTTCGATCGCCTCGCGCAGCACGTCGGGGTGGACGCGGCCGTACCGGTCGACCGGCAGGTACTCGACGGTGGCGCCCTCGTGCTCACCGAGCCAGTGCACGGCGTCGAGGACGGCGTGGTGCTCGACGGGGCTGGCGAGCACGCGGGTGCGGGTGGGCCGTTCGGCGCGGCGCGCCCAGTACAGGCCCTTGACGGCGAGGTTGTCGGCCTCGGTGCCGCCGGAGGTGAAGACGGTCTCGCTGGGGCGCGCGCCGAGTGACTCGGCGAGCGTCTCGCGGGCCTCCTCGACGGTGCGTCGCGCCCGCCGCCCCGCCGCGTGCAGCGAGGAGGCGTTGCCGGTGACGGCGATCTGCGCGGTCATCGCCGCGATCGCCTCCGGGAGCATCGGAGTGGTCGCTGCGTGGTCGAGGTAGGCCATGGTGGGCACGATTCTACGAGCCGCGCGGCGCCCCATGCCCCGGTGGTATCAGCCTGCGAGACCCCAGGACACGGTGTTGTCCATCGAGACGAGCACGCCGAGCACGACGAGGTCGGCCACGCCGAGGCCGAGACCCAGCAGCGCGCGGCCCTTCCGGTCGGTGCCGCGCCACAGGGCGATGCCCGCGAGGACGATCGCGACGGGCCCGAGAAAGATGTTCAGGACGAGCAGTCCGAGCAGGCCGAGGACGAAGGAGGCGACGGCCATTCCGTTGGTGTCCCGGCGGCCCGTGGGGCGCTCCGGGGTGCGCTCGGCCGTGCTCCCGGCGGCCTCGGTGGTGTCGGCGGCGGTGCTGTCGGCGGTGCGTTCTGCGGTGAGTTCCATGGTGCGACTCCTGACAGGTGGAGGTGTCGTACGGAGCGGATCAGCGGCGCCCGACGGTGGTCAGCGGTGGCGCGCGTGGCGCTCGCGGAGAGCGAAGACCAGGAGCCACACGCCGATGACGACGGCGGCGATCAGGCTGACCGGAAGCGGGGCGTGTGCCACGGAACCCATGGCGACACCCAGTAGCAGAAGGGCGGCGACAAGGAAGAGCATGAGATCCCTCTCGTTCGGTGAACGCTTGTGGTTACAGTTGTTCACTGACTTAGAGAGTACTCCCTCTCCGGCTTTCAAAACTCGGAGAACAGTTGTTAACTGCATGGCATGAGTCACATCCTCGGCACCCGGCAGGCCCAGAAGCAGAAGACCCGGCAGGCCCTCCTCGACGCGGCGCTCCAGCTGCTCGAGGAGCAGAGCCTCAGCAGCCTGGGCCTGCGCGAGGTCACCCGCGCCGTGGGCGTCGCCCCCACCGCCTTCTACCGGCACTTCCGCGACACCGCCGATCTGGGCGTGACCCTGGTCGAGGAGACGCTCGGCAGCCTGCACACGACCCTCACCGCGATGCTGGCGTCCGAGACCGGCGACAGCGAGCAACGCATCGCGGGCACGGTCGAGTTGATAGCCGGGTACGTCCACGCGCACCCCGCCCACGTCCGCTTCATCGCCCGCGAGCGGCACGGCGGGGTCCGGGCGGTGCGGGACGCGATCGGCGCCCAGCTCGCCCTGTTCGCGCGGGAGGTGGCGCAGCAGTTCGCCCTGGAGGCGCCGACCTCGGAGTGGACCGAGGACGATCTGCTGATGCTGGCCGGAATGTACGTCGACCACATGGTGATGACCGCGTCGGCGTTCCTGGACGCGGGGCCCGGGACGGCGCAGGAGGCGTGGGTGGCCGATGTGGCCCGCAGGCAGCTGCGCCTGGTGGGCCTGGGCCGTCGGCACTGGCGGGACGAGGGCTGACACCGCACGGCGCACGGCGTCGGACACTCGACGCCGACCGTAAGGAGCTACTAGCATTACGGTCATGACAGTCGACGCCCGAGGGTCCTGGACCCTCGACCGGACCTTCGCCGGCCCCACCGGCACCGTGCGCTGGGCCTCCTTCGGTCCCGAAGACGCCCCGCCCGTCGTCCTCGTCCACGGCACGCCCTTCTCGTCGTACGTCTGGCGGGCCGTCGCCCGCACGCTCGCCGTCGAACACCGCGTGTACGTATGGGACCTGCCCGGGTACGGCGCCTCGGAGATGCGGGACGGACAGGACGTGTCGCTCGCCGCGCAGGGCCGGGTCCTCACCGAACTCCTCGCCCACTGGGGCCTGGACCGGCCCGCCGTCGTGGCCCACGACTTCGGCGGCTGCGTCGCGCTGCGGGCGCACCTGCTGCACGGCGCCGCGTACGAACGCCTCGCCCTCGTCGACCCGGTGGCGCTCGCCCCCTGGGGCTCCGACTCGTACCGGCTGCTCGGCGCGAACGCCGACGTCTTCAGCCGGCTGCCGCCCGCGCTGCACCGGGCCATGATCCGCGAGTACATCGCGTCGACGAGCCCGCGCGGACTGCATCCGGCCGTGCTGGACCGCCTCGCGGAGCCCTGGTGCACGCAGGAGGGGCAGGCCGCCTTCTACCGGCAGATCGCGCAGAACGACCAGCGGTACACCGATGAGATCCAGGGCCGCTACGGCGAACTGGAGCTGCCCGTCCTGATCTGCTGGGGCACGGAGGACCCCTGGATCCCCGTGGCCAAGGCCAAGGAACTCGCGGCCCTCGTGCCCGGCGCCGAGCTGCGTCTGATCGAGGGCGCCGGCCACCTCGTACAGGAGGACGCGCCCGCCGAACTCACCGGCGAGCTGGCCCGCTTCCTCGGCAGGGGCTAGCTCAGCCGCACCGCTAGCTCAGCCGCACCCGCGCCAGCTGGCGCGACTGGGCCACAAGGCGGTCCTCGCTGTCCCAGACCTCCGCGTCCTCCTCCAGGAAGCCGCCCGCGAGGTTCCGGGTGGTGATCGAGACGCGCAGCGGTCCCGGCGCCGGGCGGTGGCGGACGTGGACCGTCAGCTCCACGGTCGGGACCCAGCCGGTGAGGCCCATCTCGAAGGCGGTCGGCGGCAGCGCGTCGACGGCGAGCAGCAGGGAGAGCGGGTCCGCGTCGCGGCCGTCCGCGAGGCCGAACCAGCCCCGCATCTCCCCCTTGCCGGACGGCTGCCCGAGCGCCCAGCCGAGCGTGGCGGGGTCGAGCTTGAGGAAGAGCCGGTCAGCGATGGCCGAACTGCCGGGCACCGGGCGGTGGTCGGGAGCGTCCTGCGCGCCGAAGCACTGGTCGAGCGGCGGGAGGGCGGGCGGCGCGGCCGTGGTGCGGACGTCGTCGGGCAGCGCGTCGAGGTCCCCGTACGAGGCGAGGACGCGGATCCGCTCGACCTCGCGGCCCTCCTCGTCGTACTGGAAGAGGGAGGCCTGTCCGGTGGAGAGCGAGCGCCCCGCACGCACCACGTCCGTGCGGATCACGGCGGGGCCGGGGGCCGAGGCGGTGAGGTAGTGCGCGGAGACGGTGAAGGGGTCGGCGTGCGGAAGGGCGTCGGCGAGGGCGCGGCCGAGGACGGCGAGGAGATAGCCGCCGTTGACGGCGTTGATGATCGTCCACCCGGCGGAGAGCTCCGTGTCGTAGACGCCGGGTTCGCGCCGGGTGACCACGGTGTCGCGGTCGAACTCGCTGTCGCCGATGCGCGCGGCCGCCGCCGTTTCCGTCGATGCCGCCGTTGCTGCCGTTTCCATGCCAGCAACGTACAACAGGAAACTACTGAGCGGTAGCTTTTCTGTCGCTACCCCCTCTGCCTCCGCCCCTCTGCCGTCGCCCCTCTGCCGCCCTTAGGGCGTCTCCTCCACCTCGGCCTCCACCGCCGTGGAGCGGCGGTGCCAGGCGCGTGGCGCCCGCCAGTGGTAGTGCAGCGCCATCAGCCGCAGCACGAACGTCGTCACCACGGCGAGGCCGCTGGTGAAGGCCGTCAGCTCCTCGAAGCGGATGCACAGGGCGATCATCGTCGCGCCCACGATGGCGGGCACGGCGTACAGGTCACGGTCCCAGCGGACCAGCGACGGCACCTCGTTGGCGACGATGTCGCGGAGCACACCGCCGCCCACCGCGGTCATCAGGCCGAGGGCGGCCGACGCGGTGAGGCCGAGGCCGTAGTCGTACGCCTTGGTCGTGCCCGAGACGCAGAACAGCCCGAGCCCCATCGCGTCGAAGACGTTCACCGCGAGCTGCGTGCGCTCCACCTCCGGGTGGAGGAAGAAGACCAGCGCGGCCGCGAACAGCGGGGTGATGAAGTAGCCGAGGTCGGTGAAGGCGGCCGGCGGCACCGCCCCGATCACCAGGTCGCGGAAGAGCCCCCCGCCCAGCGCGGTGACCTCGGCGAGCACGGCGATGCCGAAGACGTCGAAGTTCTTGCGCACGGCGAGCAGCGCGCCGGAGATCGCGAAGACGAAGATCCCCACGATGTCGAGCGAGTGCTGGACGGAGGGGGTGAACAGATCCAGGAGCACGCGCCATTCTTACCCGCGCGCGCCGCGGGCCCGCCGCCGCCCTCACCCGGACTAGGGGCTTCGCCGACCAGGCCCCTGTCACCGGCTCCACGGGCCTTACGGAAGCGCCGGCTTCCCCTTCGTGAAGAGCCACGTGGCGAAGAGGCCGTCGAGCTGCTCGCCGGAGATCTTCTCGGCGAGGCCGATGAACTCGGCGGTGCTCGCGTTGCCGTACCGGTGCTGCTGCACCCAGGTCTTCAGGAGCTTGAAGAAGTCCTTGTCGCCGATGCGCTCCCGCAGGACCTGGAGGGTCATCGCGCCGCGCTGGTAGACGGCCGAGGCGAACATCGTGTCGCGCTGCGGGTCGCCGACCGTGATCTGCCAGAAGGCGGAGTCGGCGGGGCGGGAGCCATAGGCGGCGCGGAAGGCGTCGTGGGCGGACTGGGTCTTCTTGTGCTCGGACCACAGCCACTGGGAGTAGGTCGCGAAGCCCTCGTTGAGCCAGATGTCCTTCCACTTGCCGACCGAGACGGAGTCGCCGAACCACTGGTGGGCCAGCTCGTGGGCGATCGTCGACTCGCTCCGGACCGCGGAGTAGACCGGCTTGGTCTGGGTCTCCAGGGAGAAGCCGGCCTGCGGCATGTCGTCGACGATCGCGCCGGTCTCCTCGAAGGGGTACGGGCCGAACACCTCGGACCAGTGGTCGGTCACCTCGGCCGTGATGCCGTACACGTCGACGTTGCCCGTGGGGAGCGTCGGGTCGATCGCGACGTAGATCGGCGTGCCGCCCGGGGTCTTCCCGGTGCGCACGTCGAACTTCCCGATGGTGGCGGTCGCGAGGTAGGTCGCCATGGGCTTGGCCGAGCGCCAGTGCGCGACGCGCTGGCCGCCCTTGTCGTACGTCCCCACCAGACGGCCGTTGGAGACGGAGGTGAGGCCCTTGGGCGCCTTGATGCGGATGTCGAAGGCGGCCTTGTCGGAGGGGTGGTCGCTGGAGGGGAACCAGGTGGAGGCGGCGTTGGGCTCGCAGGCCACGAAGACGCCGTCGCCCGTCTTCATCCAGCCGTAGTCGGAGCCGAAGACGATGGGGCCGCTGAGCGCCTCGGGCACCCCGCCGTAGGTGACCGTCACCGTGAAGTTCTTGTTCTTGCGCAGGGCCTCGCGCGGCGTGATGCGGATCTCGTCGCCGGTGCGCGTGAACCGGGCGCGTCTGCCGTTCACCTCGATCCGGGTGACGTTGAGTTTCTGCAGGTCGAGGTCGAAGGACGACAGGTTCTCGGTGGCGCGCGCGGTGATCGTGGTGCGGCCGTCGAGGCGGTCGGTGTCGGGGTCGTAGGCGACGTCGAGACCGTAATGGCGTACGTCGAAGCCGCCGTTGCCGAGCTGGGGGAAGTACGGGTCGCCGACGCCGTCGGAGCCGGGGTGGGGCGCGGGGGCCGCGGCGATCAGACAGAAGGAGAGCGCCGCGGTCGCGAGCGCTCCCAGACGTGCCGAACGGGAGAGTGCCATGAGTCTTCCCTTCGAACGCGTTCCGATGGGGTGTCCGAGGAAGCGGACACGCAGACTCTGCACTCTCCCGTCAGGGCATGTACATGACCTAGGACGCGTACTTTGCCCGGGTCAACTTGCCTTATGACTCAGTCGACTTCTGACCCTCGTCCTTCGTCACGTCGCCCTTGGAAACGACAGGCTCCGGTTCCGCAGACGCCTTCGCGGCCGTCTCCTCCGCCTTCGGCACCACCGTCACCACCTCGATCGCCTCCTTGGCCACCGCGAGCAGCTTGGTGTCCTCGGGCGCCTGGTCGTCGGCGTTCTCCGGGTGGTGGCACGCCACCTGGTGTCCCGTGGCGAGCGCCGTCAGCGGCGGCTCCTTGGTCTTGCAGATCTCCGTCGCCTTCCAGCACCGCGTGTGGAAGCGGCAGCCGCTGGGCGGGTCGATCGGCGAGGGGACGTCACCCCGGAGCAGGATCCGCTCGCTCTTGACGCCGCGCCGCCTCGGGTCCGGCACCGGCACCGCGGAGAGCAGCGCCTTGGTGTACGGGTGCATCGGCGTGGAGTAGAGGTCCTTGCGGTCCGCCAGCTCCACGATCTTGCCGAGGTACATCACCGCGATGCGGTCCGAGACGTGCCGGATGACCGACAGGTCGTGCGCGATGATCACGTACGTGAGGCCGAGCTCGTCCTGGAGGTCGTCCAGGAGGTTGACCACCTGGGCCTGGATGGAGACGTCCAGGGCCGAGACGGGCTCGTCCGCCACCACGAGCTTCGGGCGCAGCGCCAGCGCCCGCGCGATGCCGATGCGCTGGCGCTGACCGCCGGAGAACTCGTGCGGATAGCGGTTGTAGTGCTCGGGGTTGAGCCCGACGCGCTCCAGCATCTCCTGCACGGTCTTCTTCACGCCGCCCTCGGGCTTGACGCCCTGGAGCTTGAAGGGCGCGCCGACGATCGTGCCGATGGTGTGCCGGGGGTTCAGCGACGAGTACGGGTCCTGGAAGATCATCTGGACGTCCCGGCGGAGCGGACGCATCCGGCCGGTGTTCAGGTGCGTGATGTCCGTGCCCTCGAACTCGACGCGGCCGCTGGTCGGTTCGAGCAGCCGCGTGATCAGCCGGCCCATCGTCGACTTGCCGCAGCCGGACTCACCGACCACGCCGAGCGTCTCACCGGGGCGTACGTCGAAGGAGAGCCCGTCGACCGCCTGCACCGCCGCCTCCTGGCGCTGGAGCAGCCCCTTCTTGATGGGGAAGTGCTTCACCAGGCCGTCGACCTTGAGCAGCGGCTCGGGCGAGCTCTTCGTCTGCGCCGGGATCGTCATCTCCTGGCCCTTCGCAGTGCCTTTGGGGTTCTTATGGTCCTTCGCGGCATCGTTCACAGCTTCGGCGCAATCTCTTCGGTCCAGATCCGGCCGCGCTCGTCCTGCGACATGTGGCAGGCGGAGTAGTGCCCGTCGCCCACCAGGCGCAGCTCGGGACGCTCGCTGCGGGTGATCTGGTCCTTGGGGATGTCCGCGTAGGGACAGCGCGGGTTGAAGGCGCAGCCGCTCGGCAGGTTGATCAGGCTGGGCGGGGAGCCCTTGACCGGGATGAGCCGCTCGGTCTCCTCGCGGTCGATGCGCGGCATCGAGCCCAGCAGGCCCCAGGTGTAGGGGTGCTGGGGTTCGTAGAAGACCTTCTCGGCGGTGCCGCGCTCGACGCACCGGCCGCCGTACATGACCAGGAGCTCGTCCGCCATCTCGGCGACCACGCCCAGGTCGTGCGTGATCATGATGACGGCGGAGCCGAACTCCTTCTGCAGATCCCGGATGAGGTCGAGGATCTGCGCCTGGACGGTCACGTCGAGGGCCGTCGTCGGCTCGTCCGCGATGAGCAGCTCGGGGTTGTTCACCAGGGCCATCGCGATCATCGCGCGCTGGCGCATGCCGCCGGAGAACTCGTGCGGGTAGGAGTCCACGCGCTTGTCGGGCTGCGGGATGCCGACCCGGTCGAGCATGTCGATGGCGCGCTTGCGGGCCGTCTTCTTGTCGACGTCGTTGTGGACCCGGTACGCCTCGGTGATCTGCTTGCCGATGGAGTAGTACGGGTGCAGCGCGGAGAGCGGATCCTGGAAGATCATCGCCATCTCGCGGCCGCGCAGCTTGCGCACCTCGTTGGGGTCGGCGGTGAGCAGCTCCTTGCCGTCCAGCCAGATCTCGCCGGAGATCTGCGCCTTGCGGGCGCCGTACTGGCCGGCGGTGTGCAGGCCGAGGATGCCGAGCGAGGTGACCGACTTGCCGGATCCCGACTCGCCCACGATGCCGAGGGTCTTGCCCTTCTCCAGCTGGAAGCTGAGCCCGTCGACGGACTTGACCACGCCGTCGTCGGTCGGGAAGTGCACCTTGAGGTCGCGCACCTCGAGGAAGGCGGAGGGAGCGGGCGAGTCCGCGACGGGCTCGCCCACCGCTGCTCCGCTCTTGGACAGTTCGGTCATCCCAGCCTCACTCGCGGGTCGATGACGGCGTACAGAAGGTCGACGACGAGGTTGGCCACGGCGATCGCGAGCGCCGCGCACAGGGTCACGCCGAGAATGACGGGCAGGTCCTTGCTGCTGATGGCCCTGACCGCTTCGAGGCCGAGCCCCGGCAGGTTGAACGTGGACTCGGTGAGCACGGCGCCGCCCATCAGGACACCGAGGTCCAGTCCGAAGACGGTGAGGATCGGCGTCATCGCGGAGCGCAGCGCGTGCTTGCGGATGACGGCGGCCTCGCCGAGACCCTTGGCGCGCGCGGTGCGGATGTAGTCCTCGCCGAGCACTTCGAGCATGGTGGCTCTGGTGAGGCGGGCGTACATCGCGGCGTTGAGGAAGGCGAGGACGATCCACGGCAGGATCAGCGTCTGGAGCCAGACGCCGGCCGAGTCGTCGGTACTGAGGCTGTCCGCGATCTTCACCCAGCCGAGGTTGTGGACGAAGATGCCCATCGCGATCATGCCGGTGAAGAAGACGGGGAGCGAGACGCCGCCGAGGGCGACGGTCATCGCGGAGCGGTCCCAGATGGAACCCCGCTTGAGGGCGGAGACCACACCGGTGGCGACACCCGCGGCGAGCCACAGGACGCAGGCGCCCGCGGCGAGCGCGCCGGTGACGGGCAGCGCGTCCTTGAGGGTCTCCCAGACGGGCGCCTCGGTGCGGAAGGAGTAGCCGAAGCAGGGCGCCGGGCAGTGTGTGACGTCACTGCCGTTGACGTAGTCACGCCCCATCGGGATGCCCTTGATGAACTCCCAGAACTGGACGAGCAGCGGGTCGTCGAGCCCCAGTTTGGTCCGGATGCCTTCGATCTGCTCGGCTCCGGTGGCCTTGCCGGCGAAGAGGACGGCGATGTCCTGTCCCGCCCACTTGGGCAGCATGAAGAAGACGGTGAAGGTCGCGAGCAGTACGACCAGCACCATGATGATTACGGCGATCAGGCGCCGGATGAGATAAGCAAGCACTGTGCGCGGCCCGGCGGTGGCCGGAGCCCCCTTGTGAGGAGCTCCGGCCACCGCCCGGGGCCATCACCTGCCCTTCGGACTGGCGGGATTCGGCGGCGGTGGAACGAACAACTACTGGCTCCCTTGCGGGAGTTACTTGACGACGCCGAGCGAGGCGTAGTCGTAACGGCCGTTGTAGCCGTCGGACATGTAGGCGTTGGTCAGCCGCGACCCGCGCCAGGTGATGTTCTTCTCGTAGAGGAAGGGCATCCAGTCGGCCTGGTCGAGGATCTTCTTGTCGAGTTCCTTGTAGACCTCGCCGGCCTTGGCCGGGTCGGTCTCTGCGATCGCCTTGTCGAAGAGCGCGTCGACCTTCTTGTCCTTGATCTGCGACTCGTTGTAGTTACCGGTCGGGTTCAGGAAGCGGCTGTCGAACAGCGGCTGCGCGTAGCCCTGGCCGGAGGGGAAGTCCGGGCCCCAGCCGCTCATCGTCATGCCGTAGCCGCGCTTCTTCACGACGGACGGCGAGCCGGTGATGCTGGAGGTGTCGGCGCCGTCGAGCGAGTCGACCTGGACCTTGATGCCGACCTTGCCGAGCGACTGCTGCAGCGCCTCGGCGGCGTCGACCTCACCCGGGTTGTTGCTGCGGGCGGTGAGCTTGGTCGTGAAGCCGCCCGGCTTGTTGCACTGCTTCAGCTCGTCCTTGGCCTTGGCGGCGTCCGGCTTGCCCTTGCGCGCAAGGACGCCGTACGGGTCGTACTTGCTGTGGCCCGGGATCGCCACGGGGAAGGTGCTGTTGGCGATGTCGCCGGCCGCGACCTTGCCGCCGCGGGTCTGCTGGATGCTGTCGTAGTCGGTCGCGTAGAACACGGCCTTGCGGCAGTGCACGTTGTCGAACGGCTTCGCGTTGTGGATGAGCGCGACGTAGCGCACGAAGGACGTGTGCATGTTGTCGACGTTGGCGCGGTGGTCGGTGACGGCGCTGACGCGGCCGGACTGGGTCATGCCCGTGCCGTTGAGGTCGACGTCGAAGTCACCTTCCATCAACTTCTTGTCGTTCTCCTCCTGGTTGGCGGAGAACGTCACGTCGATCTTGTCGGGCAGCGCCGCGCGGATCGGGTCCGAGGACTTCTTCCACTTGTCGTTGCGGACCAGCACGATCTTCTTGTTGGACTTGTACTGCTGGAACTTGTACGGGCCCGCGGAGAACGGCCGCTGGGTGTACTTGGCCTTGGTGTCCTTGGCCTCCTTCACCGGCGAACCGGTGGGCATGGCCAGGAACTGCTCGAAGTCACCGTTGCGCTTGGGCAGTTTGAAGATGATGGTCTGGTCGTCGGGGGTCTCGATCGCGTCGAGGCCGCCCTTGTCCTTGTAGGGGCCCTTGTACTTGCCCTTGGGGTCGAGCGTCTGGCGGATGTAGCCCGGACCACCGGTGATGGTGTCCGTCGCCCAGGTGCGCTCGATGCCGTACTTGATGTCCTTGGAGGTCAGCTTGGAGCCGTCCTCCCAGGTCAGACCGGCACGCAGCTTGTACGTGTAGGTCTTGCCGTCGTCCGAGATCTTCGCCGTGGAGGTGGCGAGGTCGGGGACCAGCTTCGTGCCCGCCTTGCCCGGCTTGGTGTCGTAGGTCACCAGCTGCCGGGTGTAGAAGCGCATGAAGTCCCACGTCATGCCGTAGTAGGCGCGCTGCGGGTCGGCGGAGTCCAGGTCCTGCTTGCCGACCATCTTCAGCGTGCCTCCCTTCTTCTTGGAAGGGCTGGCGACCTTGTTCAGCGCCGCGTTGTAACCGGCACCCTTGGAGTCGCTGTCGTCACCGTCACCGCCGCCGCACGCCGTGGTGGTCACCAGTGCCGCGACGACGAGGGCCGCACCGCTGGTGAGCCGTCGTTTCGAGGAAACTGTGGGCATTTTCTCGTAACCTCCGAGATTCGCGGTCCCTGGCCTTGAGCTGCCGGAGAACCATGGTTAAAGCCACCTGACATGCGGCAGGGGCAAGCCAGTCGGGACCTTCTAGCGCGTCCCCTTCGGGTCGAGCGCGTCCCGCAGCCCGTCGCCGAAGAGGTTGAAGGCCAGAACGGTGATGAAGATCGTGACGCCCGGGAAGACCATGAACATGGGGTCGTGCTCGTACGTCTTGAGTGCGTCGCGCAGCATGCCGCCCCACGAGGCCGTCGGCGGCTTGACGCCGGCGCCCAGGAAGCTGAGGGCCGCCTCCGTGAGGATGTTGGTCGGGATCATCAGCGTCGCGTAGACGGTGATGGGGGCGACCAGGTTGGGCAGCAGTTCACGGAACAGGATGTGGCGCTTGCCGCCGCCGAGGCTGCGGGCCGCCTCCACGTACTCGCGCTCACGGAGCGAAAGAGTCTGCCCCCTGACGATCCGTCCGACGTACGGCCAGCCGAAGAAGCCGATGACCATGACGAGGATCGCGACGCGCACGCTGGTGCCTTCGAGGCCGAGCAGGTCGTCGGGGAGCACGGAGACCAGCGAGATGATGAAGAGCAGCTGCGGGAAGGAGAGCAGCACGTCCATCACGCGGCTGATCAGCGCGTCGATCCAGCCGCCGAAGTACCCGGCGATGATCCCGAAGAGGGTGCCGAGCACCACGGCGACGATCGCCGCGAGGAACGCGACCAGGAGCGAGATCCGCGCGCCGAAGACGATCCGGCTGAAGACGTCGCGGCCCTTGTTGGGCTCGACCCCGAAGAGGAAGTCGCCGCTCACGCCGCCGAGATCGCCCTTGGGGAGACCGGTCAGCTCATCGAGCTTGTCCTGGTTGAAGTCGTTGGGCGGGTGCCCCAGCAGGTCCACGATCAGCGGCGCGAAGACGGCGACCAGCACCAGTACCAGCACCGTGATGCCGCCCGCCAGGGCGACCTTGTCCCGCTTCAGGCGGTTCCAGGCGATCTGCTTGAGGGACCGGCCCTCGACCTTTTTCACCCCTGCATCAACTGCGGGGGCGACGTCCTCGGTCGGGTCCGCGTCCGCAGGTGTGTCATGCAATGGTGCCGTCATCGTGGCAGGGACCCCTCTCAACCGGTGGTGACCGGCCCGCACTTGCCGCTGTAGCGACGTGATCAGTCCGTCGTACCCAGGGGCGAAGGCCCCTTGGAGCGGGAGTCTTCATCCACGTCGCGATCTGTTACCAGACTTGACGGGGAAAGGATGCGCAACCGTGATGCTGATCGAGGTGTTCCGTTATCCGGACGCCAGTGAACGAGGGGCGAACACGGGGCAGTTGGGGTGCAATGCTTCACGCGGGTCCATAGGGCCCCACCCGCATCACAACGGACATCACCTCCGTCGGCGCTGCTCAGTACGGCGCGGGGTAGCCGTAACCGCTCGCCGGCGCCGGGGCCGCCTGGGCCTCGCGGTCGTAGAACGGCCGGGTGTTGGCGCGCAGCCACATCGCGACCGGGTCGTCATCGTCGGCCATCGCGACCGTCGAGACGGGCAGGCCCTCCGGGACGGCCGGGATGGACTGCTGCATCATCGTCCGGATCGCGTCCACGGACGTCGGCGACGTGTCGTACACGTCGAGGCCGATGGCCAGATAGGGCGCACCGAGCGCGGGCTGCACCCAGGCGCGGCGCAGCGAGCGGACCATCGGGGTGCGGTGCGCGTTCTGCGTGAGCAGCGCGTAGAACTGGGGGATCTCGATGCTCGGCTCGGTGAGCCGCAGGGGGCCCGCGGGCAGCAGGTCCAGGCCCGTGGCCATGCGGCGCAGATCCAGCCAGGGGATGCCGACGCCGCCGCCGGGCGCGTGCGGGTTCAGCCAGAGGCCGTAGTGGTCGGGGTAGAGGGTGCGGGCGATGTCGAGACCGCGCACCACTTCATAGCTGCGGTTCCAGCCACTGGCGGAGAGCTCCTGGGCGGAGGTCACACAGGGGGCGTAGCCGATCCCCTCGACCTCCATGTTCCCGTACTGGGCGTCGGGCGAGCCGGCCTGACCGTGCCAGAGCAGCATCCACACCTGGTCGGCGGCGAGGGCGCGCAGCAGTGCCTCGTAGGCGTCGTAGCGCCCGGGGGTCACCTGGCGCAGCATCTGCTCGACCTGTCCCCCGGCGCCCGAGCCAGCTCGTGCAGGGGAGACCCCATCACCCGCGGCCGTGCCCGACGCACTCACCCGTAACCGCCCCTTCGCTTCGCACCCGAACCACCCGAGAGCCCCGTCGCCGGGCACGGACGTGCCCCGACCGGGTCATGGAACCAGCTTAAGCGGCGATCCTGGCACGGACTTGACGTACGACACCTCAGGTCCTGACGTACGACACCTCAGGTCCGCGGGGCTCGCCCGGGCTCAGGCCCCGCGGTGGTAGAAGGGCCGGACCCGCGCGCGCAGCCAGTCGCCCACCGGGTCCTGCGCCACGTCGAGGAGTACCAGGTTCACCGGCCAGGGGACCGGCACCTGGCCGAGGGCGCGGCCCAGAGCCTCCATGGGAAGGTCGCGGGCGTTGCCGTCCCAGGTGGACAGCTCGACGCCGACGAAGAGCGTCGGCTCGTCCGTCTCGACGGACGCCAGGCAGCGGCGGGCGGTGAGGACGACCCCGGCCGCCTCGAACTCCCGTCCCGCGGCGGCCAGGAAGTCCACCGGGTCGTGCTGCCAGTCCGGCTCGTAGAGCTTCACCCGCCCGCCGGTGGCGGGTCCGTCGAGCTCGGAGCGGCCGGCCCGGCAGAGCTCGGCGACGGCGGGCGGCGGCAGCGGGACGCCGACGGTGCCGTCCGGGTTCAGCGCGATGCCCAGCTGCGGCGGGAGGCCGCGGGCGAACTCCACGGCGGGCGCCACGGTGTGGCCCATCCGGTCCGCGGCCTCGCCCAGGGCCTGGCGGAACTGCTGTTCGGAGGTGAAGACGGGCACGTACGCCTGGCCCTCGATCTCCAGGGTCGGCAGGTCCAGGGTGCCGCTGTCGGGGCCGCCGCCGTTCGGCAGCGGGATCCAGACCTGGCTGCGGCCGAGGACCTCCACGATCCGGCCGCCCGCGGACGCGGGGGCGCCGAGAGAGGCCGCCAGGACCTCCTCCAGTTCGTTGCCCGGCCATCCACCGTAGGGATGGGCGTGTGCCTGCGCCGGAAAGTCCATCTGTCCAACCCCTGCTCGCGACCGCTCTGCCTGCGGCTCGAACCCTAACGCCGGGGCGCTCAGCGGTCGAAGGCGATCCCCCGCAGGACCTGCGCCGCCGCGCGGTCCAGGAGCACCGCCGAACCGCAGCCGCGCGGCAGGTCGCCGCGCTCGGCGGCGCCGACGAGCCGCCCGACCGTCCTGCGGTGGCGCGCGAAGGCGTACCGCGAGACGCCGCGGCCGCGCTCGTGCTGGCCTCGCAGCGCCGTCTGCACCGGCACGTCGAGGAGCAGGAGGTGCAGGGCCGCGCCGCGCCGGGCGGCCTCGCGGGCAAGCCAGCGGCGCACCCAGGGCTGGGTGCCGCAGTCGTGCACGACGAGGCTCACCCCCGCGCGCAGGGTGCGGCGCAGTCCCGCGTAGTGCGCGAGGCGGACCAGGGGGCGGTAGAGCGCGTACGGCAGCAGGCGCGGCATGCGGCGGGCCCAGCGGTCGCGGGTGTCCTGGGAGTCGATGCGCGGGCCGGTGACGGCCTGCCGCATCAGGGTCGATTTCCCGCCGCCGGGCAGCCCGGAGACGACGACCAGGTCGCCCTCGCCGAAGGTGAGGCGGTGCGGGCTGTGGCCGGCCCGTCGGCGGAAGTCGCGGACGACGGCCACGGGAAGCGGTCCGCAGCTCTCCGTGGCGGGGGCGGCGGGCTGCTTCGGCAGCGCCACCCCCGCGGTCGCCAGCCCGGTGGTCGTGGCGTGGACACTGGTCCTGCTGCGCACCGTGATCGGCCTCCCCATAGCGGTCACGTACTGCTTCCCCGGCAAGTGTAAAGAGAAGGTAATGCGGCACAAGCGTGTCCGGGCCGCGGGATCCGTGGCCGGTCACGGGTCCCCCTGGACAGAGTCGCGTGCAATGATGTGCCCGCCAACTCCATACCGGCCGTTTGAATCCGCGCGGGAGAGTCCCCGGAGCCAGCCAGTGCTGGGCCCGGGGCGCCGAAGGAGCAAGTCCCTCCCTTGAATCTCTCAGGCCCCGTACCGCGCGGGCGAGGCACATCTGAAAAGCGGGCCGCCCCGGCGGTCCCACCCAAGGTGCAAGCCGGGCGTCTCGGACACCGAGCCGCTCTCGGCGAACCTCTCAGGTTCCGATGACAGATGGGGAGGATCGACCTCGCCCGTCACGCCCTGGGAGTTCCCTTCATGAGCACTGCCCCCCGTCTGACCGCCCTCGACGCCGTGCATCGCCGCCTCGGCGCGACCATGACCGATTTCGCGGGCTGGGACATGCCGCTGCGGTACGCCAGCGAGCGCGACGAGCACAACGCCGTGCGCACCAAGGCCGGTCTCTTCGACCTCTCCCACATGGGCGAGATCACCGTCACCGGACCCGAGGCCGCCGACTTCCTGAACTACGCGCTGGTCGGCAACATCGGCTCGGTCGGCGTCGGCCGCGCCCGCTACACGATGATCGTCGCCGAGGACGGCGGCATCCTGGACGACCTGATCGTCTACCGCCTCGGTGCGGCCGGTGCCCCCGAGTACATGGTCGTCGCCAACGCCTCCAACGCGCAGGTCGTGCTCGACGCGCTGACCGCCCGCGCCGACGGCTTCGACGCCGAGGTCCGCGACGACCGGGACGCGTACGCCCTGCTCGCCGTCCAGGGCCCGGAGTCCCCCGGCATCCTGAAGTCGCTCACGGACGCCGACCTGGACGGGCTCAAGTACTACGCGGGCCTGCCCGGCACCGTCGCGGGCGTCCCCGCCCTCATCGCCCGCACGGGCTACACCGGCGAGGACGGCTTCGAGCTCTTCGTCTCCCCCGGTGACGCGGAGAAGCTGTGGGGCGCGCTGATGGAGGCGGGCACGCCCGTCGGCCTGGTCCCGGCCGGCCTCTCCTGCCGCGACACGCTGCGCCTGGAGGCGGGCATGCCGCTGTACGGGCACGAGCTGACCGCCGAGCTGACGCCGTTCGACGCCGGACTCGGCCGGGTGGTCAAGTTCGAGAAGACGTCGCAGTCGGAGGGCTTCGTGGGCCGCGCCGCCCTCGCGGCCGCCGCCGAGCGCGCCGAGGCCGCCCCGCCGCGCAGGCTCGTCGGCCTGATCGCCGAGGGCCGCCGCGTCCCGCGCGCGGGCTTCCCCGTGGTCCTGGACGGCAAGGTCATCGGCCAGGTCACCTCGGGCGCCCCGTCCCCGACGCTGGGCAAGCCGATCGCGATGGCGTACGTCGACGCGGAGCACGCGGCGCCGGGCACGCCGGGCGTGGGCGTGGACATCCGCGGCAGCCACGAGCCGTACGAGGTCGTGGCCCTGCCGTTCTACAAGCGACAGAAGTGACGCTCGTAGCGTTGTCCCCCGCGTGGGACCCGGCGCCCGGGGCCCCGGAAGTGATCCCACGCACATCAGTCCCGTTCCGCAGCACCCACCCGCGTACAGGAGAATTCAGGTCATGAGCAACCCCCAGCAGCTGCGTTACAGCAAGGAGCACGAGTGGCTGTCGGCCACTGAGGACGGCGTGGCGATCGTCGGCATCACGGAGCACGCGGCCAACGCGCTCGGTGACGTCGTCTTCGCCCAGCTCCCCGAGGCCGGTGACACGGTGACCGCGGGCGAGTCCTGCGGCGAGCTGGAGTCGACCAAGTCGGTCAGCGACCTCTACTCCCCCGTGGACGGCGAGGTCGTCGCCGCCAACCAGGACGTCGTCGAGGACCCCTCGCTGGTCAACTCCGCCCCGTTCGAGGGCGGTTGGCTGTTCAAGGTGCGCATCTCGGGCGAGCCGGACGACCTGATGACCGCCGACGAGTACACCGCATTCACCGCCGGCTGACCCATACCGATAGGGATCGTGTGATGTCGCTTCTGAACACCCCTCTCCACGAGCTGGACCCGGACGTCGCCGCCGCCGTCGACGCCGAGCTCCACCGCCAGCAGTCCACCCTGGAAATGATCGCCTCGGAGAACTTCGCTCCGGTCGCCGTCATGGAGGCCCAGGGCACCGTCCTGACCAACAAGTACGCCGAGGGCTACCCCGGCCGCCGCTACTACGGCGGCTGCGAGCACGTGGACGTGACCGAGCGACTCGCGATCGACCGGGTCAAGGACCTGTTCGGCGCCGAGTACGCCAACGTCCAGCCGCACTCCGGCGCCTCCGCCAACCAGGCCGCCCTCTTCGCGATCGCCCAGCCCGGCGACACGATCCTCGGCCTGGACCTGGCGCACGGCGGCCACCTCACCCACGGCATGCGCCTGAACTTCTCCGGCAAGCAGTTCAACGTGGTCGCCTACCACGTGGACGAGGCCGGTCTGGTCGACATGGCCGAGGTCGAGCGCCTGGCCAAGGAGAACAGCCCCAAGGTGATCATCGCGGGCTGGTCCGCCTACCCGCGCCAGCTGGACTTCGCCGAGTTCCGCCGGATCGCCGACGAGGTCGGCGCGTACCTGTGGGTCGACATGGCGCACTTCGCCGGGCTCGTCGCCGCCGGTCTGCACCCGAACCCGGTGCCGTACGCGGACGTGGTCACCTCCACCACGCACAAGACGCTCGGCGGCCCGCGCGGCGGCATCATCCTGGCCCGCAACAAGGACTTCGCGAAGAAGCTGAACTCCGCGGTCTTCCCCGGCTTCCAGGGCGGCCCGCTGGAGCACGTGATCGCCGCGAAGGCCGTCTCCTTCAAGGTCGCCGCGTCGGACGACTTCAAGGAGCGCCAGCAGCGCACCCTGGACGGCGCCCGCATCCTGGCCGAGCGCCTGGTGCAGGACGACGCCAAGGCCGCCGGCGTCGGCGTGGCCTCCGGCGGCACGGACGTGCACCTGGTCCTGGTGGACCTGCGCGACTCCGAGCTCGACGGGCAGCAGGCCGAGGACCGCCTCCACGAGGTCGGCATCACGGTCAACCGCAACGCGGTCCCGAACGACCCGCGCCCCCCGATGGTCACCTCGGGCCTGCGGATCGGCACCCCGGCGCTCGCCACGCGCGGCTTCCAGGAGGAGGACTTCCGCGAGGTCGCCGACATCATCGCCGAGGCCCTCAAGCCGGGCTTCGACGCGGCCGCGCTCAAGACCCGCGTGACGGCTCTGGCCGACAAGCACCCCCTGTACGCCGGTCTGAAGTAATTTCGTACGCTTTTGTTCGTACGTACGAAACGCCGGGGCACCCTGCACACTGGAGAGTGAGCAGGGTGCCCCGCACCCTGTACCGGGTACCGCGCTTCGCGCTCCCGTAATTCCTGCACCGCCTTGTACTTCTGCATCACCCGGCAGACAACGGCGTCTACCAACCACCATTGGAGTTTTCCGTGGCCATCTCGGTCTTCGACCTGTTCTCGATCGGCATCGGCCCGTCCAGCTCCCACACGGTCGGTCCGATGCGCGCTGCCCGCATGTTCGCAGGGCGCCTCAAGAACGAGGGCCTGATGGCCCACACCGCGGCGATACGGGCCGAGCTGTACGGCTCGCTCGGCGCCACCGGCCACGGCCACGGCACCCCGAAGGCCGTCCTGCTGGGCCTGGAGGGCGAGTCGCCCCGCACGGTGAACGTGGAGAGCGCCGACGGCCGCGTCGAGGAGATCAGGAGCAGCGGCCGCATCAACCTCCTCGGTGTGCACGAGATCGACTTCGACTTCGACGAGGATCTGATCCTGCACCGCCGCAAGGCCCTGCCCTACCACGCCAACGGCATGACGATCTTCGCGTACGACCGTGAGGGCGCCCTCGTCCTGGAGAAGACGTACTACTCCGTAGGCGGCGGTTTCGTGGTCGACGAGGACGCTGTGGCGGGCGAGAACCCGATCGTGCCGGACGACACCGTCCTCAAGCACCCCTTCCGCACCGGCGACGAGCTGCTCCGCCGCACGGAGGAGACCGGCCTGTCCATCTCCGCGCTGATGCTGGAGAACGAGAAGGCCTGGCGCACGGAGGAGGAGATCCGGGAGGGGCTCCTGGAGATCTGGCGCGTCATGCAGGCCTGCGTCTCGCGCGGCATGTCCCGCGAGGGCATCCTGCCCGGCGGCCTCAAGGTCCGCCGCCGCGCCGCGAACTCCGCCCGCCAGCTGCGCGCCGAGGGCGACCCGCAGGCCCGCTCCATGGAGTGGATCACCCTCTACGCGATGGCCGTGAACGAGGAGAACGCGGCGGGCGGCCGCGTCGTGACCGCCCCGACGAACGGCGCCGCGGGCATCATCCCGGCCGTCCTGCACTACTACATGAACTTCGTGCCCGGCGCGGACGAGGACGGCGTCGTCCGCTTCCTCCTCGCGGCCGGCGCGATCGGCATGCTCTTCAAGGAGAACGCCTCCATCTCCGGCGCCGAGGTCGGCTGCCAGGGCGAGGTCGGCTCCGCCTGCTCGATGGCGGCGGGCGCGCTCGCCGAGGTCATGGGCGGCTCCCCCTCCAAGGTCGAGAACGCCGCCGAGATCGGCATGGAGCACAACCTCGGCCTGACCTGCGACCCGGTCGGCGGCCTCGTCCAGATCCCGTGCATCGAGCGCAACGGCATGGCGGCGGTCAAGGCCGTCACCGCCGCGAAGATGGCGATGCGCGGCGACGGCTCCCACAAGGTCTCCCTCGACAAGGTCATCAAGACGATGAAGGAAACGGGCGCCGACATGAGCGTCAAGTACAAGGAGACTGCGCGGGGCGGGCTCGCGGTGAACATCATCGAGTGCTGAGCCACGACCTAGCAGCTCTTGCCCGGGCGGACGTGCTTCAGGTGGATGAGGTAGCGGTCGACGGCGTGCGTGACGCAGGTGTTGCCGCGGCCGTACGCGGTGTGGCCGATGCCGTCGTGCGTCAGGAGCATGCCGCCCGGGAACTGCCCGGCGAGGCTCTCCGCCTCCTCGTAGGGGGTGGCGGGGTCGCCGGTGGTGCCGACCACCAGGACCGGCGGCACGCCGGGCGCGGCGACCCGGTGCGGGCGCCGGTCGCTGTTTCTTCCTGTGGGCCAGTTCTTGCAGGTCAGCTCGTCGACGACGCTTGACGTGCCGTACGGGCCCGCGGCCTTGTCGGCGGGGCCCAGGGCCTTCCAGTAGGGGCCCGCGGTGTGCGGGTGCGGTACGTCGAGGCAGTCGACGGCGATGATCGCGTCGTCGTCGTTCCCGGTGGCGGCGCGGGCGCGTACCCCTCGGTGGGAGTCCGTGTCCTGGTCCCCCGACTCCGCCAGGCGGGACAGCTCCGTCGCGTCGCCGTCGTACGCCGCGCCCAGCGCCTGTGACAGCTCCTCCCAGTCGTCCTCCGGGCTGTACATCGCGCCGGTGACGACGTCGAGCAGCGTCCTGGCGTCGACGTCGTACGCGTCCTCGTCGCTCACCGGCAGCGGCTCGCGCGCCGCCCGCTCGTACAGCTCCTCGATCAGCGCCGATATCTCCGCCGGGTCCGCGCCGGGGCAGCTGTCGCCCGCGATGTCGGCGCAGGACTCCGCGTACTCCTCGACCGCCCTGCGGAATCCCGTGCCCTGGCTCAGCGCGCGCTGCCGCCAGTCCAGGGAGGGGTCGACCGCGCCGTCGAGGGCGAGCGCCCGGACGCGGTGCGGGAACTGTTCGGCGTACGCGGTGCCGAGGCTCGTGCCGTACGACCAGCCGAGGTAGGTGAGCTTCCGGTCGGCGAGGGCGGCCCGCAGGACGTCCAGGTCGCGGGCCGCGTCCTCGGTGCCCACGTGGGGCAGGACGCCGCGGCTGCCCCGGGCGCAGGCGGCGGCCTGGTCGTCGGCGTCGGCCAGGGCGCGGGCCCGGTCCGCGGCGGTGCGCGGCGCTATCGGCTCGGGGCCGTCGTCGTCCTCCTCGTCAGTCTCCGCGCACGTGACGGCGGGGACGCTGCCGCCCACGCCCCGCGGGTCGAAGGAGACGATGTCGAAGCGGGCGCGCACAGCACCGCTGAACACCTCGCCGCCGTCCGACTTCAGATCGCTCACGCCGGAGGCGCCCGGGCCACCGGGGTTGTAGACGAGCGAGCCGACGCGGTCGTCCGGGTCGGCGGTCGCCGCCTTCGCCACGGGCAGCACGAAGGTCCTGCCGTTCTCCGGGTGGGCGTAGTCCATGGGGACGGTGAGGCGCGCGCAGCGCAGGTCGCCGCACTTCTTCCAGGCCAGCTTCTGCCCGTAGAACCGCTGGAGTTCGGGGCGCTCGGCGGCGTCCGGGGAGGGGCCGCCCGGTGCGGTGCAGCCGGTGAGGGAGACGGCGGTGAGGGAGACAGCGGTGAGGGTGGCCAGGGCGAGGACGAGGGGGCGGGTGCGGGGGCGGGCGCGTCGGTGCGGGTCGGTGGGGTTCAACGGGGCGCTCCCAGGATCGGTCCGGGCCGGCGTGCCCGGGTCGTACCGAGGCGGCGGACCTCGCCTCGCACTGGGAGACGTGCGCGGCACCCGGCCCGCTCCGCCGTCCCGCGAAAACCCACGGTGGCGCAGCTCACCCCACGCGCCACGAGCGGGACCAAAGCGCTGGCCACGGGTGCGTACTCCTGTCACCGCGTGCCGGAGCGGCCGCTACCCTAACCCCGTCAGTAGTGCACCAAGAAGGGGTGGATCCGGTGGCGGACATCGAGGAAGCGCGCAAGGCGTTCGAGCAGTTCGACGCGGACGGCGACGGCTTCATCACGGCGGCCGAGTGGAAGAGCGCCATGGCCAGGATGGGCGACTTCTACCAGACCGAGGCGGTGGCCGAAGCCGTGATCGGCACGAAGGACACCGACGCGGACAAGCGTCTCTCCTTCGACGAGTTCTGGGCGAGCCTGAACAAGTAGTCGGCGGTCCGGCGGCGGAGCCGGACGAGGAAGGGGCCCGGAGCGGGTGACGCTCCGGGCCCCTTCCTCTTTGTCTCTGTTCTCGTCTATCTCTGTTCTCGTCTATCTCTGTTCTCGGTCTGTTCTCGCCGGGTCAGCGGCGGGTGCGGACGCTCCAGCGGCCGTCCCTGCGCTCCAGGCGCACGGGATGGTCGAAGCACTTGCCGACCTGGTCGCCGGTCAGTACGTCGTCGACGGCTCCGGAGGCGAGTGCGCGGCCGTCGCGCAGGAGCAGCGCGTGCGTGGTGCCGGTGGGCAGCTCCTCCAGGTGGTGGGTGACCAGGACGGTGGCGAGTTCCGGGTGGGCCTCGCGCAGGGTGTCCAGGCTGTCGAGGAGGCTCTCGCGCCCGGCGAGGTCGAGGCCGGTGGCCGGTTCGTCGAGCAGGACCAGGCGGGGACTCGGCATCAGGGAGCGCGCGATCAGCGTGCGGCCGCGCTCGCCCTGGGACAGCGTGGGCCAGCGCGCGTCCGCCCGGTGCGCGAGGCCAAGGAGGGCGATCAGCCGGTCGGCCCGCTCCTCCTGCTCGGGAGTGGCGCGCCTGCGCGGTACCTGCTCGATGCTGTTGGTGAGCCCGGTGAGGACGACCTGGCGGACCGGCAGCGGCGAGCGCAGCGGGTGGCGCGGGTTCACATGGCCGACGTGGGCCCGCAGCTCGCGCAGGTCGACGCTGCCGAGCCGGCGGCCGAGCACCTCGACCGTGCCGTGCGTGGGGTGGGTGACGGCGCCGCAGAGGCTGAGCAGGGTCGACTTGCCCGCGCCGTTCGCGCCGAGCAGCGCCCAGTGCTCGCCGGGGCGGACGGTGAAGGTGACGTCTTCGAGGATGGGGCGCCCGGCCCGGACGACGGTGACACGGTCGGCGTGCAGGACGGGTGCGGCGCGGCTGCCGTCCGGCGGTGCGCAGGTCATCGGGCAGCTCCGGCCCGGTTCACGGCGGTGGCTCCGGCCCGGTTCACGGCGGCGAGCACCGCCTGTACGGAGGCGGTCAGGACGGAGGTGTCCAGGCCCGCGCCCCAGCAGTCGACGTCGCCGACCAGGCACCGCACGTACGCGACGGCCTCGCTGCCCCCGCCCTCCGCCACGGCGTGCTCGGCGTAGTCGAGGATGTTGACGGTGATCCCGGCGGCGGCGAGGGCGTCGACGAAGGCGGACAGCGGCCCGTTGCCCGCTCCCTCGAAGTCCCCTGCCCTGTCCCCCACTTGGAGCGTGCAGACGAAACGGTGCGCGCCGTCCGGGGCCCGGTCGGTGGTCCAGGAGCTCAGCGCCACGTCGCCGCCCCGCCCCGGCACGACGTACGTCGCCCGGAACAGCTCGTACAGCTCCTCCGCCGTCGCCTCCCGGCCGCTGTCGTCGGTGGCCTCCTGCACCACGCGTGAGAAGTCGGGCCGCATGGCTCGCGGCAGGTCGAGGCCGTGCCGGGTCTGCAGCAGGTACGCCATGCCGCCCTTGCCCGACTGAGAGTTGACACGGATGACGGCCTCGTAGGTGCGGCCGATGTCCGCCGGGTCGACCGGCAGGTACGGCACGTCCCAGGGTGCCTCGCGCTCCGGGACGCCCAACTCGGCGGCGCGGCGGGCGTGGTGGGCGAAGCCCTTGCTGATGGCGTCCTGGTGCGTGCCGGAGAACGCGGTGTGCACGAGGTCGCCCGCGTAGGGGTGGCGGGGGTGCACGGGCAGCTGGTTGCAGTGCTCGACGACCTCGCGCACGGCGTCGATGTCGGAGAAGTCGACCATGGGGTCGACGCCTTGGGCGAACAGGTTGAGGGCGAGGGTCACCAGGTCGACGTTGCCCGTCCGCTCGCCGTTGCCGAACAGGCAGCCCTCGACGCGCTGGGCGCCCGCGAGGACGGCCAGCTCGGCGCAGGCGACGCCGGTGCCGCGGTCGTTGTGGGGGTGGACGGAGAGGATGACGGAGTCGCGGCGGGCGAGATTCCGGTGCATGTACTCGATCTGGTCGGCGTACACGTTCGGGGTCGCGATCTCGACGGTCGCCGGCAGGTTGTGCGTCACGGGGCGGTCGGGGCTCGCGTCCCACAGCTCGGTAAGGCCGTCACAGACCTCCAGGACGTAGTCGGGCTCGGTGAGGTTGAACGTCTCCGGCGCGAACTGGAACCGGATGTCGGCGTGCGGCCGCTTGTCGGCGAGCCGCGCCATGTGCGCGGCGGCCTCCTCGACCACGCCGCACACCTCTGCGCGCGAACGGCCGAGCACGGTGTCGCGCCAGACGGGCGAGGTCGGAATGTAGAGGTGGACGACGGCGCGCGGCAGCCCGTCGATGGACTCGAAGGTACGGTCGATCAGTTCGGGCTTGGCGGGCGTGAACACGACGATGGTCACGTCGTCGGGCAGCCCACCGCTCGCGGCCCGCCCGGCGAGGTGCCGCACGAAGTCGAAGTCGGTCCTGCTGGCCGACGGGTAGCCGACCTCGATCTCCTTGAACCCCATCGAGACCAGCAGATCGAAGAAACGCCGCTTGCGGTCGGTGTCCATGGGCTCGGCGAGCGCCTGATTGCCGTCGCGCAGGTCGACGGGGACCCACAGCGGTGCGTGCTCGATCCGCGCACTCGGCCAACTCCGCTCCAGGGCGGGGACGTCGACCCGGTTCTGGTAGGGGCGGTAGCGGTGGTAGGGCATGGGACTGGGGCGCTGCGGATTCCAGTCGTACGCGGGGGTGTTCGTGGGGGTGTTCGCGAGGGTATTAACGCGGGTGTTCGCGGGGGCGTCCATGGTGAGATCTGCTCCTGAGCGGGCTCGGTCGGAAGACCGGCAGCACGACAACCCGCGGCGGGGTGCCGGTCGCTTCAGGCCCCGCCGCGGCAGCCGAGAAGAAGGAGACCGCGGAAGATCATGTGGATACACTAGCGATACGTCAGGTCCTCTGACAAGTACTCCTCAGACAACTGGTCCTCAGGTAGCCGGTCCTCAGGTAGCCGGTCCTCAGGCAGCCGGTCCTCAGACACGCACTCCTCAGACAAGCTGCGGGGGCAGGGAGCCCCGGCCCTCCCCCACACCCCATGCCCCGAAAGGCCCCCGATGCCGCCGCTAGGCTCCGTCCGCCCCAGCCCTCTCGTCGAGCAGGCCGCCGCCCGGCTGCGCGAGCAGATCACCGGTGGCCAGTGGCCCGTCGGGACCAAACTGCCCGGTGAGACGACCCTCGCCAAGGAACTCGGCGTGGGACGTTCCACGCTGCGCGAGGCGCTGCGCGCACTCGCCGGTGCCGGGCTCGTACGGTCGCGGCAGGGCGCAGGCGTCTTCGTCATCGCCACGGAACCGGTCGCGGACTGGCCGACCCGGCTGCGGCGGGCCGCCGTCACCGACGTCTACGAGGTGCGGATGCTCGTCGAGGTGCAGGCCGCCCGCCTCGCGGCGCTGCGCCGCACCGATGAGGACATCGAGGCGATGCGCGCCGCGCTGGCCGGCCGCAGGGTGGCGGCCGCCGAGGACGACGCGGCGTTCGTGGACGCCGACATCGCGCTGCACGCGGCCGTCGTGGCCGCGGCACGGAACCCCGTACTCACCGATCTGTTCGCCGAGTTCATGCCCGCACTCCGGCAGGGCCTGATCGACCTGCTCGAACTCATCGACGTACGCGCCGAGGAAGCCGACCACGGCGATACCGCCCACGCCGAACTGGTACGCGCCGTCGAGGCGAAGGACGCGGAGGGGGCGGCGCGGGTGGCACAGTCCGAACTCCAGGCGACATTGCGCCTGTTGCAGAAGCAGACCTGATCCCGTACCGCGTCTCCCGGGCCCCGTACGCCCCTGGACGCCCCCGTACTACGTCAACTCGGCGGGAGACCGCGCCCTCACCCCTCACCCCGCCGCGCGCAACTTCCGGTACTGGCCCGGTGCCATCCCGAACTCCCGCTTGAACGCCTTGGCGAAGGCAAACTCCGAGGTATAACCGGCCCGTTCGGCCACCGCGCGCAGCGGAACACCGTCCGGCTCGCGCAGTCTCCCCGCCGCCGTGGTCATCCGCCACCACGTGAGATAAGCGAGCGGCGGCGTCCCCACGGTCTCCGTGAACCGGCGCGCGAAGGGCGCCCGCGACAGGCTGCCGAGCGCGCCGAGTTCACTCACGGTCCAGGGGTGCGCGGGGTCGCTGTGAATGGCGCGGAGCGCGGCCGCGACCGCCGGGTGGGCGAGTGCGGCCGCCCAGCCGGAGTGATCGCCTGTGCTGCCGCGCACCCCCAGCCACCAGGTGCGCAGGATCAGCAGGAGCAGTGTGTCGAGGAACGACGTGACGATGGTGTCGGTGCCGGGCTGCGGGTCGTTCAGTTCGGCGACGAGCAGGCCGAGCACCGCGCGCAGCGGGTCGCCCGCTCCGTCGGCGGCCGTCAGGTGGATCAGGCCGGGCAGTTCGGTGAGCAGCGGGTGCGGGCGGTTCTCGTCGAGGAGGTACGCGCCGCAGATCATCACGGTGGACGGCCCCCCGGCGTCCACCGCCCCTGCCCCTGCCCCCGGCTCGGGCTCGGCCTGCGCGGACGACGCGGTCGGTACGGGCGCGAGCCCGGATCCGTCGACCCGCAGCGTGACCTCCCGCACCGCGGCGCCCGGTTCGCTCACCAACTCGTAAGCGCCCCGGTGGGTGAGGAAGGCGATGTCGCCGGGCCCCAGCCGCACCGGCTCCGCGTCGCCGCCGCCCTTCTCGGCCAGGACCAGCCAGGCATGCCCTTCGAGCACGGCGTGGAACCCGGCGCCGCCCGCCCCGGTGAACCGCACGCCCCACGGCGCCTGCCTCCGCGTCAGGGAAGAGTGGGGCCGCCCGACACGCATGGCGGCGACGGCATCGCTGAGTACGTCCATGACGGCACCGTAACCCGCCGCCACCGGCGCGGATCGGGGAGCGCCCGGGCCGCGAGACGAACGGACATCGACGCGGGATCAACGGGCATGGGCCGCCCCCGAAAGCCCGCCTAGCGTCATTGCCATGACGACGAACACCGCAACCCCGAACACTGCAACTCCGAACACCGCGGCCCTGAACACCGAGGCTCCGAACACCGCAACCCCGAACACCGCACGCACCGTCCTCTTCGACGAGACCGGCGGCCCCGACGTCCTGCGCGTCGAAGAGGTCCCGCTGCCCGCCCCCGGGCCCGGCGAAGTCCTCGTCCGCGTCGAGGCGTTGGGCCTCAACCGCGCCGAAGCCCTGTTCCGCGCGGGTGCGTACTACTACCAGCCCGCCCTGCCCGGCTCTCGGCTCGGTTACGAGGCCGCAGGCACCGTCGAGGCGGTCGGCCCCGGCGTGAGCGCCCACTCCCCCGGCGACGCCGTGCTGACCGGCCCCGGCATCGAGATGAGCGCCCAGGGCGTCTACGCGGACCGCGTCGTCCTGCCCGCCACCGCCGTCGTGGCGCGCCCCGCCGGGCTCGACGCGGTGACGGGGGCGGCGACGTGGCTGACGTACTCCACGGCGTACGGCGGAATGCTGGAAACCGGCGGCCTGCGGCCGGGCGACCACGTGGTGGTCACCGCGGCGTCCAGCGGGGTCGGCGTCGCCGCGCTGCAGACCGCGGCGCGGATCGGCGCGGTCCCGATCGCGGTCACCCGCACCGGCGAGAAGCGGCGGCAACTCCTCGACAACGGAGCCGCTCTGGTCGTCGCCTCGGACACGGACGACGTCGTGAAGGAGGTCCGGCGCTTCACCGGCGACAAGGGAGCCGAGCTGATCTTCGACGCGGTGGGCGGCCCCGGCCTCGCGGAGCTCGCCCGGTCGGCGACCACCACGGGGACAGTGGTCGTCTACGGTTCCCTGGACCGTCGCCTCATGGCCGTACCGCTCAACTGGCCCATGACCGTGCACGGTTACGCCAACACGCACCTGTCGTCCACTCCGGAGGGCCTGCGCCGCATCAACGCGTTCATCGCGTCGGGACTGCGGGACGGCACGTTCCGCCCCGTGGTCGGCGAGGTCTTCGAGGGGCTGGAGAGCATCAGGGACGCGCACCGGCTGATGGAGTCCAACGAGCACGTGGGAAAGATCGTGGTACGGCTGTGACGCGGAGCGGAGCGCTCACGCGCCGATCAGGAGCTCCAGCGTGCCGATCACGCGGTTCGAGAAACCCCACTCGTTGTCGTACCGGGCGACGACCTTCACGTGGCGGCCGTCGACGCGGGTGAGGGCCGAGTCGAAGATCGGCGAGGCGGGGTTGCCCGTGATGTCGGACGACACGAGCGGGTCGTCCGAGTATTCGCCGCCCTGTGGGTTCTGCTCCTGTGGATTCTGCTCCTGCGTGTACGCATGCACCGTCGTCATGAACGCGTGCTCGATGCCCGCGAGTTCGTCGAGCACCTTGGCCGGCGGGGCGAACGCGTGTGCGGTGGGTGGGCGGCGTCGCCCGCCGGTCACCCATGGAGCGAGCGGCCGCCCGGGGTAGCGGCCGTGAACCGCTGGCCCGCGGCGATCTCCTCGCCCACGACCGACCAGACGGTCTCGTCGTCCTGGAAGGGGAGCGGGTCGATGGCGCTCGTCTCCTGGCGGATGCGCTCGACCTCGCGGTCAAGGCGCTCGAAGTCGGCCTCCTCGTCGTCCTCTTCGCCGCTGAAGGTGAACTCCTCCAGCAGGCGCTGGAACCGGAGGGCGACCTGGATGAGGGAGGAGACGTCGGTGTGGAGTTCCCGCGCCGTCTCCTCGTCGGGATCGAAGGCGAACACCTTGCCGGAAGCGGGGTCGAGGGCGAGGTGGGCGTTGAGCAGCCAGCCGATGACGGGCCATTCCCCGGCACCTGCCGCGGCCTCCTCGAAGGCCTCGAAGGCCTCGACGTGGACGACCTCCCGGACGAGGGGCAGCCTGCCGTCGTCCTCGTCGGGCTCGCGCAGAAAGAGCGTTCCGGCCGGGGCGCCGACGGACCGGAGGAGGCGGGCGCCCTCGGTGTCCGCGGCACCGGGCGGGAACGAGGTGGCGGGAAGGGTCGCGAGCCGGTCCTCGCCGAAGAGGGCGGCGAGTCCGCAGCGGGTGACGTCGAAAAGCACTACCGGGGCTCCGAACTGGGTGGCGGCACAGGCGCCGTGGGACTCATGGGGCTCGTGGGGCTCGTGGGACTCGTGACTGGCTGGTGCGGCTCTTGGGGCTCGCGACGGGCGGAAGCAGCCGCCATTATGCCGAGATCCTTTTCGAGTCGAGCCCCTGGGCGGAATGCCCCGGCTCCTGGACGGAATACCCCAGGCAATCCGGAGGTTGCCTCCGATACCACTGGGGATCTCCGGAAGGACAGTCATCATGAAGATCGGCATCATCGGAGCGGGCAACATCGGCGGCAACCTCACCCGGCGGCTCACCGCGCTCGGTCACGACGTGGCCGTCGCCAACTCCCGCGGCCCGCACACCCTGACCGCGCTCGCCGAGGAGACCGGGGCCACGCCCGTCCCCGTCGAGGAGGCCGCCCGGGGCGCGGAGGTCGTCGTCGTGGCGATCCCGCTCAAGGCCATCCCCGACCTGCCCGCGGGCTTCCTCGACGGCGCCGCCGAGGGCGTCGCGGTCATCGACACCGGCAACTACTATCCGCAGCGCGACGGCAGGATCGCCGGGATCGAGGAAGGTCTCACCGAGAGCCGCTGGACGGAGCGGCAGATCGGCCACCCCGTGATCAAGGCCTTCAACGGCACCTACGCCCAGGACATCCTCGACGCGCCGCGCCCCCAGGGAGACCCCGGCCGCCTGACCCTGCCGGTGTCCGGCGACGACGAGGTGGCCAAGAAGACCGTACGGGACCTCATCGACCAGCTCGGCTTCGACACCGTGGACAACGGCGGCCAGGACGAGTCCTGGCGCCAGCAGCCCGGCACCCCCGTCTACGGAAACAGGGGCGCCGTCGAGGAGATCCGCGAGGCCCTGGCGGCGGCGTCGCCGGAGCGCACGGCCGAATTCCGCGCCTGACACCCGCTCGGCCGCCGCCCCCGCTCAGCCACCTCGCCCCGCCAGAAGGACCCTAGGTCCTGTCGTCAAACTCCCGTCTGCCTCGCGACGCCTGGCACGCACGCTCGCCGCGTTGTCGGGCTCATCCCGGTACGCCCAGTACCGGGACGACCCTCCGCCTTGCGATCGCACGCACCAGACGCCGCGAGGCCGCCCTCCGGGCGAACGACGCGAGTTCGACGACAGGACCTAGGACGTCGCCCACTCCCGCAGCTCGTCCTCGCTGTCGAAGGCGGCCACGTCCTTGTCCAGCGGCGACGACGTGTACTGATGGATCGTCCACTCCGCCTGGATGCGCGGCTTGCCCGCGCTCACGTAGTCGGCGATCCACAGCCCGTCGCCCGCGTACGAAGTGGTGTCGTGGTTGAGCCAGAAATCGCGGCTGCAGTACAGCAGTACGCGATTGTGGGGGCGCAGCCGCTTCACCTCCCGGATGAAGCGGTCCTTCTCCCCGTTGCTCGCGCGCGTGTGGTCCCCGGTCCACTCCCAGTCCACCGCCAGCAGCTCCCCCGCCTTCTCGGGTGCTTTGCTCACGAAGTACGCGGCCTGGGCCGTGATGTTCCCCGGCCACAGGAAGTGGTAGAAGCCGGCGACGCATCCGGCGTCGCGGGCGCGCTTCGTCTGGGCGGACAGTTTCGGGTTGACGTACGAACGACCCTCCGTCGCCTTGATGATGACGAAGGAGAGGCCGTCCGTGTCGAAAGTCGACTGGTGCGAGCTGACGTCGATGCCACGGATCACGGGCGCCTCCAGGGTGGGGGGAGAAGGCAGGTTCCTGAACTGCCCGTTTGGTGCCCGTTGTCAGGTGCGGCCAACCGTCAACCGTCAATGGTTCAACGGAAGATCCCCGTGTGCCCGAGCGAGTAGCGGCCCGGCTGGGGGTAGACCGCGAGGCCGTGCGGTCCGCTGCCCACCGGGATGCGGGCCAGCTGGACGCCGGTGCGGGTGTCGATGGCGTACACCTCGGAGTCGTAACGTCCGGAGAGCCAGAGGGTGTTGCCGTCCGAGGAGACGCCGCCCATGTCGGGGCTGCCGCCCTGGGGGAGCTTCCATTTCTTGGTGAGCTTGTTCTTGGGGAAGTCGAAGACGGAGATGGTGCCCTCGCCGCGGTTGGAGATGTACATCTCCTTGGAGTCGCGGCTCACGTAGAGGCCGTGGCAGCCCTTGCCGGTGGGCAGCAGCTTCGGCTTCGTGAACTTCTTTCCGTCGAGGACCCACATGCCGTGCGCCATCATGTCGGCGATGTAGAAGGTCTTGCCGTCCGGGGACATCTTCACGTCCTGCGGCATGGCGCCCTTGAAGGGGATCTTCTGCTGGCCGACGACCTCCATCTTCTCCGTGTCGACCTTGAGGAGCTCGCCGGAGAACTCGCAGGACACGATGAAGTAGCGGCCGTCCATGGAGAAGTCGGCGTGGTTGACGCCCGCGCAGGTCACCGGGACGGTCTTGACGCGGTTCATGGTCTTCGGGTCGCGGAAGACGAGCTCGCGGTCCATGGAGGCCATCACGATGGCGTGCTTGCCGTTCGGTGTGAAGTAGAGGTTGTACGGGTCGGAGACCTCGACGGTGCGGCCGGTCTTGCCGGTGACGGGGTCGATGGCGGTGAGACTGTCGCCGAGGTCGTTGTTGACCCAGAGCGTCTTCATGTCCCAGGAGGGGACGACGTGCTGGGGCTGGTTGCCGACCTTGACGGTCTTGACGACCTCGTACTTGTCGGGGTCGATGATCGACACCGTGTTGGAGTTGGTGTTGGGCACGTAGATACGGTTGAGGAACTTCTTCGCCACGGGCTGGAGGGCGTTCGGCCGGTCGGCGGCGTACGCGTCCTTGGGGTCGAGGACGGGCGGCATGCCGGGCAGACCGGGTGCCGTCTTCGGCTTGGCGGGCTTGCGCACGCCTTCGGTGCCGAGCGCTTCGTCGGCGCGCTGGTCCGTCCCGCAGCCGGCGAGGACGGCGAGCACGGCACCGGCGGCGAGGACGGCGGCGGTGCGCTTGGAGAGGCTGTGCAGCGGAGCCTCCCGCCGGGTGGGGCGCGGTCCCGGGCCGAGGCCGGGGCCGGGGGCGACGGTGGGGCTCGGGGTGGGTTCCGGGTTCAGGGACATCAGGTCAGCAGCTCCGTGGTCGTGACCGCGCGCAGGCCGCGGCGTTCCAGTTCTTTCAGGACGGCGGGGAGGGCTGCGACCGTGTCCGCGTACCCGAAGTGGAGGCTCACCACGGATCCGGGGCGGATCTCGGCGGCGATCTTGCGGGTGACGGCCGGGGCGCCCGGCGAGGTGAAGTCGAGGGAGTCGACGTCGTACGAGAGGACGTGCGGGTAGCCCGCCCGGCGGGCGAGGCGTTCGACGAGGGGCGTCGCCGTCCGGGTGCGCGAGGGGCGGAACCAGGTGCCGATGGAGCCGGTGAGGCGGCGCAGGCGGTCCGCGCAGCCGGCGATCTCGGCGGTGGCCTCGGCTTCGGACATGGCGTTGATGTCCCGGTGGTGGTGGGTGTGGTTGCCCAGGTCGTGGCCGCCGTCGAGGATGCGGCGCGCCAGGTCGGGGTGGGCGTCGAGCCAGCTGCCGACGGCGAGGACGGTGACCTTGGCGCCCGCCTTCTCCGCCTCGGTGAGCAGCGACTTCGCGATGGCCGGGTCGCCCTGGCCGTGGAAGGTGAGGGCGACCCGGGGGCGGGTGCGGGGGCCGTGGTCGATCTGGGCGGGGCGGCCGGGGAAGCGACGCGGGGCGGGGGCGGCGGCCAGGGCGGGGCGGGGGGCCTCGCCCGGGGGGCCGGGGGACCTGGATGCGGACGGGCGGGCGGGGGCGGGGCCGGTCGCGGCGCACCCGGTGGTGAGCGCGCCCGCGGCGAGAAGGCCGACGCCCGCGCGCAGGGCTCTGCGGCGGTCGGTCTCGATCACCCGTCCATTTAATGGGAAAAGAATGTAAAAAATGCTGATTGCCCGCTTCAGGGGCGTTACGGGTCGGAGCCCCGGGTCCTCCCTCGCCCTGGAGGGGCCTTCGGTATCACCCCTCACAGCCGCCGCTTAACCAGCGTTTACCAGGCAGGTGTCCCATCTCACCAAGGATTCACCTCTAAACTGTCACTTTTTGCCCGTGATGTACACATATGGGCTTTTGGATCGCCGACAGGCGTCTGCCATAGTCGGGGACACGACCCCCATTGACCCGGGCTCAGGTCGTCATCAGCGGCTGTGGATCACACCCCAAACATCCACGGCCCTTCACGAAGGCCCCCTTCGCGCCGACCACGGCCGCCGGGGGCTTTCGCGTACCGGCGCCCCCCTCAGGGACTGTCTTTCTCAGGGCCTGTCTTTCTCGGAGCCTGTCTTTCAGCGGTCGGCGACCCGCATCTCGAACCACGTCGTCTTGCCGCGCGGCAGCAGGTCGACGCCCCACCGGTCGGAGAGCTTGTCGACGAGGAACAGGCCGCGGCCGCTCAGGTCCATCTCACGGACGGGCATCAGACAGGGCAGCCCGCGCGAGGGATCGCGGACCTCCACGCGGATCCAGCCCCGCCGCCGCTGCATGCGCAGGCCGAAGACGCGGGCGCCGGTGTGCCGGACGGCGTTCCCGACGAGTTCGGAGACGAGGAGGACGACGTCCTCGGTGAGTTTCGGGGAGAGGCCCCAGTGGCGCAGGACGACGACCTGGGCGAGGCGGCGCGCGATGGCGGCGGACTCCGGGCGCGACGGCAGCGGAACCTCCGCGTCCGTCGGATTGCCGAACAACTCGAGCGCCTTGAGCGCGTGTTCGTCCTCCACCGCCGGCGACCAGCGTGCCGCGGTCGCACTGCCCTGCCGCCGCGGCCGTTCGTAACCCTCCAGCCCCGCCATGCCACCATCATGGCCGCCCAGGGCGCCCTCCGGGGCCGTTCCGGCGGAATAAGCCCCCCGGAACCATCCATTCCGGGGGGCCGTCTTGACATATGCCACTGGCAGTCCAGAGCTCTGAATCCGGCGATGACCTGCGGTGACTACCCGCATGTGCGTGATCACACACCGCCCGGCCAGTCAGGCTCAAGGTTCTGTCAGGGCGTTCATAATCCGCTCCTTCGAGGGACGTGCCCACTGACGCACGTTCAACTGGGCGCCCTCAATGGCCCGTTCAGACGAACTTGGCCTTGCCAGGACCCTCCTCGACGAAGCTCCGCATGCCCCGCTGGCGGTCCTCGGTCGCGAACAGACCCGCGAACCACGTGCGTTCGATGGCGAGGCCCGTGTCGATGTCGGTCTCCAGGCCCGCGTCGATGGACTCCTTGGCGGCGCGCAGCGCGATGGCCGGACCCTGCGCGAGGCGCGCGGCCCACGCGTGCGCCTGCTCGTACACCTCGGCGGCGGGCACGACGCGGTCCACCAGGCCGATGGTGAGCGCCTCATCCGCCTTCACATGGCGGCCGGTGAAGATGAGGTCCTTGGCCTTGGACGGGCCGACGAGGCGGGCCAGGCGCTGGGTGCCGCCCGCGCCGGGAATGACGCCGAGCAGGATCTCCGGCTGGCCGAGCTTGGCGTTGTCCGCGGCGATGCGGAAGTCGGCGCAGAGCGCGAGCTCACAACCGCCGCCCAGCGCATAGCCGTTGACGGCGGCGACGACCGGCTTGGGGATGCGGGCCACGGCCGTGAACGACTCCTGCAGGGCGCCGGAGCGCACGACCATGGCCGCGTGGTCCATGGCCTGCATCTCCTTGATGTCCGCGCCCGCCGCGAACACCTTCTCGCCGCCGTGGATCACCACGGCGCGTACGTCGTCGCGCCGCGTCGCCTCTTCGGCGAGCTCCTTGAGGCGGTCCTGGGTGGCGATGTCCAGGGCGTTCATCGGGGGACGGTCGAGTCGGATCGTGCCGACGCCTTCGGCGACTTCGAGGTGTGCAGTCATGAGAGGCACGTTAGCGGGGGTTAACGGGGAAGGGCCCGGTGCACTTGGTCACAGTGCGCCGGGCCCTTCCCAGATGGGCCGTCGTGAGGCCGGGGGCCGTGGCTGGGCCGGGGGCCGTGGCTAGGCCTTCCACTTCTCCCACGACATGTTCCAGCCGTTGTAGCCGTTCTCCGGCTGGATCTTCTTGTCGGCGGAGTTCTTCACGACGACCAGGTCGCCGATCATCGAGTTCTCGAAGAACCAGCCGGCGGGCGTCTTCTTGCTGTAGCCGCCGCGCACGTCACTCAGGCCTATGCAGCCGTGGCTGGCGTTGGTGTTGCCGAAGGCGCCGCCCGACCAGTAGTTGCCGTGGATGAAGGTGCCGGAGGTGGAAAGCCGCATCGCGTGCGGGACGTCCTTGATGTCGTACTCGCCGCCGAAGCCGACGGTCTCGCCGTTCATCCGGGTCACCTGCAGCTTCTCGCTGATGACCATCTCGCCGTTGTACGTGGTGGTGCCGGGGGCGCCCGCGGTGATCGGGATCTTCTTGATCTGCTTGCCGTCGCGGACGACCTTCATCTGGTGCGTCTTGGCGTCGACGGTGGAGACCTGGCTGCGGCCGATCGTGAAGTTCAGGGTCTTGACCTGCTTGCCGTAGACGCCCGGGCGGCCCTCGACGCCGTCGAGGTTGAGCTTCACGGTGACCTTCGTGCCGGCCTTCCAGTACTTCTCCGGGCGGAAGTCCAGGCGGTCGTTGCCGAACCAGTGCCCCTCGACGGGCACGGACGGCTCGGTCTTGATCTCGATGGCCTTCTCGACGGCGGCCGGGTCGGTGATGCCGCGCGTGAAGTTCACCGAGAACGGCATTCCGACGCCGACCTTCGAACCGTCCTCCGGGTTGAACTGGCCTATGAAGGTGTTCTTCGGAGTCAGCGTCGTGAAGGCGGTGTCCTTGGCCGAGGCGCGGCCGTCGGAGTCCTTCGCCACCGCGTGGACCTTGTACTTCGTGGCGGCCGCGAGGTGGTGGGCGGGCTTCCAACTGGCGCCGTCCGCAGCGATCCTGCCCGGAACCGGGTTGCCCTTGCCGTCCTTGACCTCGACCTCGGAGAGCTTGCCCTTGGTGGCGCCTATCCTCAGGGCGCCGCTGGTGGCCACGGAGTCCGCGCCGTCCTTGGGGGCTATCGTCACGACGGCCGCGGAGGCGGCGTTCTTGCCCGCCTCGCCCTTGCCGTCACCGCCGGAGTCCGAGTCGCCCCCGCCGCATGCCGCGACGAACAGGAGCGCCGCCCCCGACGCCACCGCCGTCAGTCCTCTGGCGCCCCGCCGCCGCACGCGAATCCGCGCACCAACCGACGTCCCCGATATCGGTCGCCCGTTCAAGATGTTGTCTCCCCTCGCACGGCCTGATCCAGGCCCGCACCCCAGTGCACCTGCGCGTTTCGGACACGCGCAAGCGTTAGATAACCACACGGTTCCGGGCGATGACTCCCCGCCAATGTCACCGTTCCGTTCCAACTGCCGTGGGGGTACGGGCAGACCATGATCACTTGATGGTCCCCGGCCGGTCACCGGGGGATCACCTCACGATCACCCGGGGGATCAGCCGTTGTTCACCCAGTTCTTCCACCCCATGTTCCAGCCCCCGAGGCCGTTGTCAGGAGCGACTTTCTTGTCATTGCTGTTGACCACTTCGACGACGTCCCCGATGAGGCTCCGGTCGAAGAACCAGCCCGCGGGCGTCTTCGAGCTGCCGCCCTTCACGTCGCGCAGCCCCACACAGCCATGGCTGACATTGGTGTTGCCAGGGGCGTCCGGGGACCAGTAGTTGCCGTGCAGGAAGGTGCCGGAGGTCGTCAGGCGCATCGCGTGCGGCACGTCGGGGATGTCGTACTCGCCGCCGAAGCCGACGGTGCGGCTGTTCATGCGGGTCACCTCCAGCATCTCCGTCACCACCATCTTCCCGTTGTACGTGGTGGTCTTGGGGGCGCCCGCGGTGATCGGGACCGTGGCGAGGACCTCGCCGTCGCGGCGTACTTCCATGGTGTGCTCGGCCGCGTCGACCAGGGAGGTCTGGCTGCGGCCGACCGTGAACGCGAAGCTCTTGTCCTGCAGGCCGTACACCCCGGGGGCGGCCTGGACGTCGCGCAGCCGCAGGCCGACGGTGACCTCGGTGCCGGGCTTCCAGTACTTCTCGGGGCGGAAGTCGACGCGGGTCTTGCCGAACCAGTGCGGGCGGATGTCGACCGCCGGGTGCGCGGTGACGTGGATGGCGCGCTGCACCGCCTCGCGGTTCTCGACCTCCCGGTTGAACTCCAGGGAGACGATCATCCCGGTGCCGACCGTGGAGCGGTTCTCCGGCGTGACGTACGCGGTGAAGCGCTCGTCGGGGACGTACGTACGGAAGGTGGTGTGCCGGGCCGTGCGGCGGCCGTGGCCGTCCAGGGCGACGGCGTCGACCTTGTACGTGGCGGCGAGGGCCAGCGGCCCGTCGTCGAGGGGCCGCCAGGTGGTGCCGTCCTCGTCGATGCGGCCCGGCACGTCGAACTTCTGCGCGTCCTGCGTCCGGACGACCTTCACCGACTCCAGGCGGCCGCCGGGGACCTTGACCTCGATGCGTTCGTCCGCCTTGATCCCCTTGCTGTCGTCACCGGGCGTCACCCGGATCGCGTCCGCGGGCGAGCGCGGTTTCCCCATGATTCCGTCGAGCCCGTCGGCGGAGCAGCCGGACGCCCCGGCCAGCAGGCCCGCCCATGTCACCGCCGCGGCCAGCGCGGCCCCTGCGCGCCGTGCGCGCCTCGCAACCTGTCTCACGTGGGTCCCAACGACCGTCCCCCTGCCGGGGAAACGTGAGTGCGGCGCGCACGGTGGGCAGAACTAGTGGGGAGGACGACGTAGGGGGAGCCGCGGCCGGGACGCCGCACGCCCTTCTTCGCGCGTCGGCCGACGGAGCCGCGGGAGGCGAGTAGGTGTCGAGCGCACCCGAACCAGGGGCAGTGCAGGAAGCGCGGACGATGGGGCGCGGCACGGCCGAGCGGCCCGCCCCCACAGTGAACGGGAGCAGGACCGGGCGGGGCACCCCGCCCCGCGCCGCGCCGACGCGACCGGTCTGGCCGGGGGCGCCGACCCCGCTCGGCGCCCGGTTCCGGGTGGGGCCCGACGGGGTCGCGGGCACCAACTTCGCGCTCTGGGCGGGCGGCGCGGAGGCGGTGGAGCTCTGTCTGTTCGACACCGACGGGGTCAGGGCCGTCGAGACGCGCTGCCGGCTGACCGAGCTGACGCACGGGATCTGGCACGGCTTCGTGCCGGACGTGCGCCCCGGCCAGCGGTACGGCTACCGCGTGCACGGCCGCTGGGACCCCTGGACCGGCGCCCGCTGGAACCCGGCGAAGCTGCTCCTCGATCCCTATGCGCGCGCGGTGGACGGCGGCCCGGGCAACGACTACGGCCGGCTGCCCGCCGAGGTGTACGGCCACGTGCGCGACTGGCCCCAGCAGCACGTGGCCGACACGGTCCGCGACGAGCGGGACTCGGCGCCGTACGTGCCCAAGGGCGTGGTCGTGCACGATGACGCGCCGGACGACGAGTGGACGGACGACCGGCGGCCCAAGACGCCCTGGGCGGACTCGGTCATCTACGAACTGCACGTGCGCGGCTTCACCAAGCTGCATCCGGGGATACCGGATGAACTGCGCGGCACGTACGCGGGGTTGGCGCACCCGGCCGCGCTAGACCACCTCGTGCGCCTAGGGGTGACGGCGGTGGAGCTGCTTCCGGTGCATCAGTTCGCGCACGAGGACCATCTGCTGCGCCGGGGCCTGCGCAACTACTGGGGCTACAACTCGATCGGCTACTTCGCCCCGCACGCGGCGTACTCGGCGTCGGGCACCACGGGCCAGCAGGTCGGCGAGTTCAAGCGGATGGTGCGGGCGCTGCACGAGGCCGGGATCGAGGTCATCCTCGACGTGGTCTACAACCACACGGCGGAGGCCGGGGAGCTCGGCCCGATGCTGTCCCTGAAGGGCATCGACAACCGCGGCTACTACCGGCTGCGGCAGGGCGAGGCACGGCGGTACGCGGACTACACGGGCTGCGGGAACACCTTGCAGGTCGTCCAGCCGCACGTGCTGCGCCTCATCACGGACTCCCTGCGGTACTGGGTGTCGGAGATGGGCGTGGACGGCTTCCGTTTCGACCTGGCGGCGGCGCTCGCGCGCTCCTTCCACGACGTCGACATGCTCTCGCCGTTCCTCGCGGTGATCGCGCAGGACCCGGTCCTGCGGCGCGTGAAGCTGATCGCCGAGCCGTGGGACGTGGGGTCGGGGGGCTATCAGGTGGGGGCCTTCCCGCCGCTGTGGACGGAGTGGAACGACCGGTACCGGGGTGCGGTGCGGGACTTCTGGCGGGGCGCGCTGCCGGACGTACGCGATCTGGGGTACCGGCTCTCGGGGTCGAGCGACCTGTACGCGTGGGGCGGGCGCAGGCCGTACGCGTCGGTGAACTTCGTGACGGCGCACGACGGTTTCACCCTGCGGGACCTGGTCAGTTACGAGCGGAAGCACAACGAGGCCAACGGGGAGGGCAACCGGGACGGCTCCGACGACAACCGGGCCTGGAACTGCGGCGCCGAGGGCGAGACGGACGACGAGGACGTCACCGCGCTGCGGCGCAGGCAGCTGCGCAACCTGATGACGACGCTGCTGCTCTCCACCGGCGTGCCGATGCTGGTCGCGGGCGACGAGATGGGCCGTACGCAGCGCGGCTCCAACAACGCCTACTGCCAGGACAACGAGATCAGCTGGGTCGACTGGGGGCTCAGGGACGAGCCGGGGTGGCGGGAGCTGTACGCGCTCACCGCCCGGCTCATCGAGCTGCGGCACCGCCATCCGGTGCTGCGCAGCCGGGCGTTCTTCTCCGGCCGTGCGCACTCCGCGGACGGGCTGCGGGACCTGGCGTGGTTCACGGCGGGCGGCGCCGAGATGACGGAGGCCGACTGGTACGCGCCGACGGCGACGCTCGGCATGTATCTGTCGGGGCGCGACATACCCGGCCGCGACGCCCGGGGCGCGCCGGTCGTCGACGACAGCTTCCTCGCGGTCCTGCACGCGGCGGCGGAGCCGACGGCGTTCGTGCTGCCGGGGCCGCCGTGGGCCGAGGCGTACGAGGTCGTCGTGGACACCTCGGTGGAGGAGCAGGACGTGCCGCCCGGGGCCGTGCACCGGGCGGGGGACGAGCTGACGGTGGCGGGGAGGTCGGTGGTGCTGCTGCGGGTCGCCGGCGGCTGACGACCGCGATGATCAGTTCTGGTCCGGACCAGAGTCTTGCCCCGGCCCGGAGGGCGCACCAAGCTCACTTCATGGACCTGGAGTTGCGGCACCTGAAGACGATCCGGGCGATCGCCGACGCGGGCAGCCTGACCAAGGCCGCCACCACGCTCGGGCTCGCCCAGCCCGCGCTGAGCGCGCAGCTGAAGAGAATCGAGCGCACCCTGGGCGGCGAGCTCTTCGAGCGGGGCCGGCACGGCGTGCGGGCCACCCCGCTGGGCGAGTTCGTGCTGGCCCGCGCCAGGGTGGTACTGCCCGCGGTCACCGGGCTGCGGGAGGAGGCGCAGCGGTTCGCGCGGGCCTGGGAGGGCGGCGCGGGGTTCCGGCTCGGCGGCATCCACGGGCCGCTGCTCGGCGCCCTGGTGGACCGGCTCGCCGCCGCCTACCCCGGGGTGACCGTGACGACCCACACCTCCTGGTCCGAGCGGGAGATCGCGGCCCGTACGGCGGCGGGCCGCCTGGACTTCGCGCTGGTGGGCACCTGCGGGGCGAGCGCGCCGCCCGAGGACGAGCTCCTGGTCTGGCGCGAGGTGGCCCGCGACCCCGTCTTCGTCATGCTGCCCACCGGCCATCCGCTGGCCGCCCGGCAGGAGATCGAACTGGCGCTGCTCGCGGACGCGGCGTGGACGGACGTGCCGGGCGACGGCTGTTTCGCGGACTGCTTCTCGGCGGCGTGCGCGCGTGCGGGGTTCACGCCGTCGCGCGTGTACGAGACGGATGTCGCGTCGTGCGTCCATCTGGTGCAGGTGGGGCGGGCGGTGGGGCTGTGCCGGGCGACGTTCCCGCCGACGCCGGGTCTGGTGACCCGGCCGCTGGCGGGGGCGCCGCTGTACTGGCGGCACCTGCTCGGCTGGCATCCGGCGGCGCCGGCCCATGACACCGCGGCCGCCGTCTTCGCGCACACCCGCGCCGCGCACGCCGAGGCGGCGGCGCGCAGCGAGAGCTATACGGCGTGGCTCTCCGCGCCGTCTCCGTCGCCGGGCCGGTGTCCATAACGCCGGTACGGGGGGTCTGCTGACAGCTACTGGCGGACAGTTGAGGCTTCTACGGTGTGGGCGTTCCCCTCATCTCCCCGCTTCCCCGGTACATCGAGGAGACCTCAGATGCTCCCCACCCATCACAGACGTGTCACCGCGGCGTGTGCCGCGGTGGCCGCGGCCGGGGCACTGGTCCTCGCCGGTCTGCCCGGCTCCGCCTCCGCCCAGGCCGACCCCGCCGCCTCCGCCTCCCCGTCCCTCTCCCCCGCCGAGAGCGCCGCCGTCGCCGCGACCTCTCCGGACGTCCTGCGGGCCATGCGGCGCGACCTCGGCCTCACGACGGCGCAGGCCGAGGCCCGTCTGGTCAACGAGGCCGAGGCCGGCGCCGTCGCGGGGTCCCTGCGGAGCGCGCTCGGCCGCGACTTCGCGGGCGCCTGGGTGCGCGGCGCCACCTCCGCGACGCTCACCGTGGCGACGACCGACGCCGCCGACGTCCCGGCGATCGAGGCGCGGGGCGCACGGGCCGCGGTGGTCGACCACTCCGCCGACCAACTGGACGCGGCCAAGGCGCGGTTGGACCGGGCGGCCCGCAAGGCGAAGACGCGTGACGCACCGGTCTGGTACGTCGACGTGCGCACCAACGCGGTCGTGGTGCGGGCCGTGCACGCCTCGGCGGCGGCGTCCCTCGTCTCCGCGGCGGGCGTGGACACCTCCCTCGTACGCGTCGTACGGACCACGGAACGGCCGCGGCCGCTCTACGACCTGGTGGGCGGCGACGCGTACTACATGGGGGGCCGCTGCTCCATCGGCTTCCCGATCACCAAGGGCGGTCAGCAGGGGTTCGCCACGGCGGGCCACTGCGGGCGCGCGGGCACCGCGACCAGCGGCTACAACCAGGTGGCCCAGGGCACGTTCCAGGCATCCATCTTCCCCGGCAGGGACATGGCCTGGGTCGCCACCAACTCCCAGTGGACCGCCACCCCGTACGTGAAGGGCCAGGGCGGGCAGCGGGTCGGCGTCGAGGGCTCCACACAGTCCCCGGTGGGTGCGTCGATCTGCCGCTCCGGCTCCACTACGGGGTGGCACTGCGGCACGATCTCGCAGCACAACACCAGCGTCACCTACCCCGAGGGCACCATCAGCGGCGTGACGCGGACGACCGTCTGCGCGGAGCCCGGCGACTCCGGCGGCTCCTTCATATCCGGGAGCCAGGCGCAGGGCGTCACCTCGGGCGGCTCGGGCAACTGCTCCAGCGGCGGCACGACGTTCCACCAGCCGATCAATCCGCTGCTCCAGCAGTACGGGCTGACGCTGAAGACCACGGGTGGCGGTGACCCCGGCCCCGGTGATCCCGAGCCGGGAGGCACGTGGGCGGCGGGCAAGGTCTACGCCCCGGGCGACACGGTGACCTACGGCGGCTCCACGTATCGCTGCCTGCAGGGGCACCAGGCGCAGCCCGGCTGGGAGCCGCCGAGCACGCCCGCGTTGTGGGAAGCGGTCTGATCGGTTGTCCGTCGGCTGCGGGCCGTGTGTGGCTGGGCGCGCAGTTCCCCGCGCCCCTGGCGGGGCGGGGAGCCCGCCCCCTAGGCCCTGTCGTCAAACTCGCGTCGTTCGCCCGGAGGGCGGCCTCGCGGCGTCTGGTGCGTGCGATCGCAAGGCGGAGGGTCATCCCGGT
>NZ_JBHVZA010000046.1:0-45978 GCF_042880275.1 Streptomyces sp. NPDC058308 | reverse complement strand
CAGAACCCCGCCTTCGGCCTGGGCTCCTACACCGAACTCCCCTCCACCAACCCCGCCGTCCTCGCCTTCCTGCGCGAGGCCCCCGCGACGGAGGAGGACGGGGACGACCTCGTCCTCTGCGTCCACAACTTCTCCCGCTTCGCCCAGCCCACCGAACTCGACCTCCAGACCTTCAACGGACGCCACCCCGTGGAGCTGATCGGCGGCGTGCGCTTTCCGGCCATCGGGGAACTCCCCTACCTCCTCACCCTCGCGGGCCACGGCTTCTACTGGTTCCGCCTGCGCGACCACCTCCCCCCGCCCCGTCCGGTGGCTCCCGCCGTACGCCTCTGAAGGGATGTGCCGCATGCTCAAGACCGCACCGCTCTCGCACGACAGCCTCAGCCCACCCCTGGTGCTGAGGTCGCTGGCCGGACTGCTTCGGGAGTGGCTCCCGAAGCAGCGGTGGTTCGCGGCCAAGGGGTGGCCCATCACGGACCTCTCCGTCGTGTCGATGACCACGCTGCACCCGGGGTGCCTGCACCTGCTGATCAGCACCCGCCACGCCGGCACCTCGCCGCACTGCTACCAACTCGTGCTCGGCATCCGCGAGGAGCTGCCGCCGCGGCTCCACCACGCGGTCATCGGCAGGCCGACCGTGGGCCCTCTCGCGGGACTCAGCGTGTACGACGCCCTGCTGGACCCCCGGTCGGCGGGGCTGCTCCTGGAGCGGCTGCGGACTCCGGGCGAGGCGGGCCCCCTGCGCTTCGAGTGCGACGCGCGGACCGAGGTGCCCGCCGGGCTCACCCCCCGGCTGCTCGGCGGCGAGCAGTCCAACACCTCGCTGGTGTACGGCAACCGCTTCATCCTGAAGCTCTTCCGCCGCGTCCAGTACGGCACCAACCCGGACCTGGAAGTGCCGTGGGCGCTGTCCGGCGCGGGCTGCGCACGGGTGCCCGCGCCCGTGGCCTGGTTCGGCACCACGCAGCCGCGCAGGACCACGCTGGGCGTCCTGCAGCCCTTCCTGAGCGATGCGACGGACGGCTGGACGCTGGCGCTGCAGTCCCTCGCGGCGGGCCACGACTTCACCGCCGAGTCGTACGAACTCGGGCGTGCCACCGCCGAGGTGCACCTGGCACTCGCCCAGGTCTTCCCGCCCCAGGCACCCGACCGCCGCGCCGGCGCGGAGCTCGCCGCCGCGATGACCGAACGCCTGGAGGCCGCCGCGGGTCAGGTCCCCGCACTCGCTCCGTACGTGCCCAGGCTGCGCGCGGCCTACGACGCCGTCGCCGCGGACGGCCAGGAGCGGCCGGACCAGCGGATCCACGGCGATCTGCACCTGGGCCAGGTGCTGCGGGCCGGGCAGCGGTGGTTCGTCATCGACTTCGAGGGCGAACCGGCCAGGCCGCTCACCGAACGCCGACAGCCGCAGGCTCCGGTACGCGACATCGCGGGCATGCTCCGCTCGTTCGACTACGCGGCGCACTCCGAGCAGCCCTGGCAGCCGCAGTGGGCGCGGAGCTGCCGGGAGGCGTACTGCGCGGGCTATGCCGCCGCGGCGCCATGGGACCCGCGCGCGGAGCCCGCGCTGCTGCGCGCCCACGAGACGGACCGGGCGGTGTACGAAGCGTTGTACGAGGCCAGGCACCGCCCCGAGTGGCTGCCGGTGCCCATGGCGGCGCTCGCCCGGCTCGCGGAGGGCCCTTGACGCCCCGCCCTCGGCCGCCGCTGCTGAAACGTTCCTGCACGGTCTCACCCACCGATTCACCGATCCACTCTTCAGAGGAGAGTTCATCCGTGGCCAGCATCGACACATCCGCTCCCGACCCCGCGGCCGCCCTCCTCGAGCGCCCCCGCTCACGCCCCGCAACAGACAGCGGCCCGCCGCCCGAGGCGCCGCTCGACGCGGAGGACCGCCACCGGCTGCTTTCGGGCACGCACCACGATCCGCACGCCGTCCTCGGCGCCCATCCCGCGCCCGGCGGCATCGCCTTCGTGGTCCTGCGCCCGTACGCCGAAGCGGTGCGGGTCGTCGTCGACGGGCGGAGCGTACGGCTGAACGACGTGGGCGACGGCTTCCACTCCGGAGTCCTGCCCCTCGCCTCGGGCGCCTCCGTGCGCGAGACCTTGCCTGCGTACGAGCTGCGCGTGACGTACGAAGGCCGGGAGAGCGAGCTGCACGACCCCTACCGCTTTTTGCCCGCTCTCGGCGAACTCGACCTGCACCTCATCGGCGAGGGCCGGCACGAGCAGCTGTGGCAGGCGCTCGGGGCGCACCCGATGACCCACCAGGGCACGCGGGGCACCCGTTTCACGGTCTGGGCGCCGAACGCCAGGGGAGTGCGGGTGACCGGCGACTTCTGCCACTGGGACGGGACCGCCCACCCCATGCGCTCCCTCGGCTCGACCGGCGTGTGGGAGCTGTTCGTGCCCGGTCTCGACGAGGGCGCCCTCTACAAGTTCGACATCACGCGCCCCGACGGCACCCACACCGTGCGCGCGGACCCGATGGCCCGCCGTACCGAGGCGCCGCCCGCGACCGCCTCGGTCGTCGAGGTCTCGCGGCACGAGTGGCGGGACGAGGAGTGGATGCGGCGCCGCGGCGACGTACCCGTGCACGAGGCGCCGTTCTCGGTCTACGAGGTGCACCTCGCGTCCTGGCGGCCGGGGCTGACCTACCGTCAGCTCGCTGAGCAACTACCGGCGTACGTATCGGACCTGGGCTTCACCCATGTGGAGCTGATGCCGGTTGCCGAGCACCCCTTCGGCGGTTCCTGGGGCTATCAGGTCACCGGCTTCTACGCCCCGACCGCCCGCCTCGGCACCCCCGACGACTTCAAGCACCTCGTCGACGCGTTCCACCGGGCGGGCATCGGCGTCCTGATGGACTGGGTGCCCGCGCACTTCCCGCGCGACGACTGGGCGCTCGCCACGTTCGACGGGGAGCACCTCTACGAACCGGCGGACCCCCGCCGCGCGGAACACCCCGACTGGGGGACGCTCACCTTCGACTACGGCCGTGCGGAGGTCCGCAACTTCCTCGTCGCCAACGCCACGTACTGGTGCGAGGAGTTCCACGTCGACGGGCTCCGGGTGGACGCCGTCGCCTCGATGCTCTACCTCGACTACTCCCGCGAAGAGGGCCGGTGGGCGCCCAACGCCCACGGCGGGCGGGAGAACGAGGACGCCGTCGCCTTCCTCCAGGAGATGAACGCCACGGTCTACCGCCGCTGCCCCGGGGTGGTCACCATCGCGGAGGAGTCGACCGCGTGGGACGGCGTCACCCGGGCCACCCACGAGACCGGACCCGGCGCCCCCGACAGTCCGGCACGTGGCGGTCTGGGCTTCGGCCTGAAGTGGAACATGGGCTGGTCGCACGACTCCCTGGAGTACATGGGGCACGAGTCCGTGCACCGCCAGTACCACCACTCGGACCTGACCTTCGCCATGGTCTACGCGTACAGCGAGAACTATCTCCTGCCGGTCTCGCACGACGAGGTCGTGCACGGCAAGCGCTCGCTGGTGTCGAAGATGCCCGGCGACTGGTGGCAGCAGCGCGCCGACCACCGCGCCTACCTCGCCTACATGTGGGCCCACCCCGGCAAGCAACTCCTCTTCATGGGGCAGGAGTTCGCGCAGGGCGCCGAGTGGTCGCAGGAGCACGGGCTCGACTGGGGGCTGCTGGACGAGTCCTGGCCGGCGTGGCCCGACCACCACGGGGTGCGGGAGCTGGTGCGGGACCTGAACCACCGCTACCGGGCCACCCCCGCCCTGTGGGAGCAGGACACGACCCCGGCGGGGTTCTCGTGGGTCGTGGTGGACGCGGCGCAGGACAACGTCGTGGCGTTCCTGCGCTGGGCCAAGGACGGCGATCCGCTCCTCGCCGTGTGCAACTTCTCCCCGGTGGTCCGCCACGGCTACGCGTTGGCCGTGCCGGACTCGGTCGGCGCCTGGCAGGAGAGCCTCAACACCGACGCGGCCCGGTACGGCGGCGGTGGCGTCGGCAACCCGGGCCCTCTGAAGCCGGAGCCCGCACCGGACGGAGATGGCCCTTCCCGCCTGAGCGTGACGCTGCCGCCCCTGGCCACCCTGTGGCTGCGCCCGGCCTGACCGGAACGCGATGAGCGCAGGCCACCGCCGGTCTGATTACCACTGAGGCGCCCGCTTTCGGCAGGATGGGCACATGACCGAGATCCGCACGCCCCGCCTCCTCCTGCGTCGCTGGCACGACGACGACCTCACGCCGATGGCGGAGATCAACGCCGACCCGCGCGTCATGCACTGGATCGACGACGGCTCGGTGCACGACCTGGACCGGACGGCGGAGGAGATCGAGCGCTGGGAGGAGGAGTGGGACGACGAGGGCTTCGGCCTCTTCGCCGTCGAACTCCTGGCCTCCGGCGAGCTGGTCGGCTTCACGGGTCTGTCCGTGCCCGAGTTCCTGCCGGAGGTGGCGTCCGAGGTGGCGATCAGCTGGCGGCTCGGCTCCCAGTTCTGGGGCCAGGGGTACGCGTCCGAGGCGGCCCAGGCCACCCTGGAGTTCGCCCTCCAGGACCGCGGCCTCGACCGCGTCATCAGCATCGACCGGCTGGACAACCAGGCCTCCGAGAACGTCATCCGCAAGCTCGGCATGGCGCCGGAACGCGAGACGACGCACCCGGTGTACGGCTATGCGCTGCGCGTCCACGCCATCGACCTCACCGAGTACCAAGCCTGACCGCACACGGCGAAAGGCGGAATCCTCCTCGCGTGTTTGCCGACGGTCATTCGGGTACGCGCCCCTCGAACCGGGGTGAACCCGGATCAACTGGGATGAACGAGGAGGAAGCATGCAGCTGTCGTTCCTGGGACCACTCTTCGACCGTCCCGGCCCGTGGGCCACGGTCTACCTCGATCCTGGCCAGAACGACGAGGCGGGCGCCAAACGCCGCGAACTGTCCGTACGGGAAGTGTGCCGGACGCTGGCGGAGCAGGGCGCGGACACCGCCACCACGGAGGCGGTCGGCGACGTCCTGACCCGCACGCCCGCCGCGGAGTTCCCGGCCGGCCGCGTGGTCTTCGCCACCGCCGGCGAGGTGGTACTCGGCCACCGTCTCTCGCGGCCGCCGCGGGGCCAGATCGCGTCCTGGGCGCCGCTGCCCCACCTGGCGCCCCTGCTGGAGCTTGCGGGACAGGACCCCGCCTGTCTCGTGGCGTACATCGACCGCACCGGCGCGGACTTCGAGCTCCGGTGCGCGGCCGGGCCGCAGGACGCCGGGGGAGTGGAGGGCAGGCAGCGGCCGGTCCACCGCACCGCATCCGGGGACTGGTCCGAGCGGAGCTTCCAGCTCAAGGTGGAGAACACGTGGGAGCACAACGCGGGCGAGATCGCCGAAGCGCTGACCGCGGCGTACGAGAAGTCCGGTGCCGAGCTGGTGGTCCTCGTGGGCGACCCCCGCGAACGGCCCGCGGTGCACGCGAAGCTCCCTGACGCCGTCCGCGACGTGACCGTGGAGACCGAGCACGGCGGCCGGGCCGCCGGATCCGCCTCCCCGGCCCTGGAAGAGGCCATCGCGCGCGCCCGCCACCAGCACGCCGACCGCCGGGCCGAGGAGGCCCTCGCGCGGTTCCGCGCCGGTCGCGTGGGCACCGACAGGCCGACGGACGCGGTCGAGGGCGTCCCGGCCGTGGTGGCGGCCGCCCGCGAGCACCGCATCGACACGCTGCTGGTCCGGCCCGACGGGCCGGACCTGAACCGCGAGGTCTGGGTGGGCCCCGAGCCCGACCAGGCCGCGGTGCGCCGCAACGACGCGCAGACGCTCGGCGAGACCGACCCGGTATCCGTCCGCGCGGACGACGCGCTCCTGCGGTCGGCCGCGGTGACAGGAGCCGACGTACGGATCGTCCCGCGCCCCGGCGAGGCCGCGTCCGACGGCTCGGCCCGACACGAAGCGGCGGACACCGATCTCCCGGCAGGCGGCCTCGGCGCCCTGCTGCGCTGGACGTATTAAGGGGAATCGCTGGACGGTTGAGACCGCCCGCCCGCAGCAACCAGCCCTGTGCCAGGCGTCGTTGGACCGCGTCACGGCTGTTACCGCCCGCCGTGAGCGGTGAGAGAACGGGGAGCGCCGCGCCCGGAGGCGCGGCAGGCCCTGAGCACGTACTCGCCCCGACGGTTCTGTACGGACCGTCGGGGCGCGCGTGTGTGCGAGAACGGGCGCCCGCGGCTCTCGGGAAAGGGCCGGGTCCTAGCCCAACCAGGTCACATCTGCCCCCAACCCTCGCCCGGCCGGTGCGTCCCCATGGCCGGTGCGCGCGGATCGGACGATGTTGGTGCGCGGCGTACGTGCCGGTGGGTGACCTCGGCACCGGACAGGTACGAGAGCGAGGGAGCCCACGATGCCGGAACTGTTCGTCGACGGGGAGTGGACCGGAGCCGTCCGAGGCGCGCGACGGGACGTGATCAATCCGTACGACGCGTCCGTCGTCCAGCCGGTCGACGAGGCCGACGAGGCGGACGTCGACCTCGCCGTACAGGCCGCCCGGCGCGCCTTCGACCGTGGCGAGTGGCCGGGCGCACCCACTCGGGAGCGCGCGGACGTGCTGCTCAGAGTGGCGCGGTTCCTCCTGCGCGACCAGGAGGAGATCGCCCACGTCGAGTCCCTGGACACCGGCAAGACGCTCGCGGAGGCGCGGATCGACGTCGAGGACGTCTCGAACGCCTTCCGTTACTTCGGCGAGATCGCCGACAAGGACGGCGGCCGGGTCGTGGACGTCGGCCCCGACGTGCTCAGCCGGGTCACCTACCATCCCGTCGGGGTCTGCGCGCTCATCGCGCCGTGGAACTACCCGCTGCTGCAGGCCTCCTGGAAGGTCGCCCCGGCCCTGGCCGCGGGCAACACCTTCGTGCTCAAGCCCAGCGAGATCACCCCGCTCTCCACGATCCACATGATGCGGCTCATCGCCGAGGCGGGTGCCCCGGCCGGGGTCGCCAACCTCGTGCTCGGCCCGGGCGGCACGGTGGGCGCGGCCATGTCCGCCCACCCCGAGGTGGACCTGGTCTCCTTCACCGGCGGGCTGGCCACCGGGCGCCGGATCATGGAGGCGGGCGCACCGGGGGTGAAGAACCTCGCCCTGGAGCTCGGCGGCAAGAACCCCAACGTGGTCTTCGCCGACTGCGACTTCGACGCCGCCGTCGACCACGCCCTGGAGGCATCGTTCCTGCACTCGGGCCAGGTCTGCTCGGCGGGCTCCCGGCTCCTCGTCGAGGACTCCCTGCACGACCGGTTCGTGGAGCGCCTCGCCGCCCGCGCGAGCACCATCCGGCTCGGCAACGGGCTCGACGCGGCGACCGAGAGCGGTCCGCTCAGCTCCGCCGAGCACCGGGAGAAGGTCGAGAGCTACCTGGAGATCGCCGCCGAGGAGGGCGCCCGCCTCGTCTGCGGCGGTCGCCGCCCCGAGGACCCGGAACTGTCGCGCGGCTTCTTCCTGCTGCCCACCCTCTACGCCGACTGCGACCGCTCCATGCGCATCGTCCAGGAGGAGGTCTTCGGCCCGGTGGTCACGGTGGAACGTTTCCGTACCGAAGAAGAGGCCGTCGAGCTCGCCAACGACACGCGGTACGGCCTTGCCGGCGGCATCTGGACGAACGACGCGAGCCGCGCCCAGCGCGTCGCGGCCGCGCTGCGCCACGGCACGGTCTGGATCAACGACTTCCACCCCTACGTGCCGCAGGCGGAGTGGGGCGGCTTCGGCCGTTCCGGCTTCGGCCGGGAGCTCGGACCCACCGGCCTGCGCGAGTACCAGGAGGCCAAGCACATCTACCAGAACCTGAAGCCTGCCCCCTCCGGCTGGTTCAAGGGCTGAGCGGGCAGGGCGAGAGAGAGGGCGACGGCATGGCCGACGAGACGACGACCTACGACTATTTGATCATCGGCGGCGGTACGGCGGGCTCCGTACTGGCCGCCCGGCTGAGCGAGGACCCGGCCTGCCGGGTCTGCGTGGTGGAGGGCGGGCCCAGCGACGTCGGCGACGACCGCATCCTGCGCCTGCGCAACTGGATCAACCTGCTCGGCTCCGAATTCGACTACGGCTACACCACCGAGGAGCAGCCGCGCGGCAACTCCCACATCCTGCACTCCCGGGCCCGCGTGCTCGGCGGCTGCTCCTCGCACAACACCCTGATCAGCTTCCTGCCGTTCCCGCAGGACCTCGACGAGTGGGTGGCGAGCGGCTGCGAGGGCTGGGATCCCGAGACGATCCTGCCGTACCGGGCGCGGCTGCAGAACAACATCGTGCCCGTCGGCGCCGCCGACCGTAACGCCATCGCAGAGGACTTCGTGACGGCGGCGGCCACCTGCCTCGGCGTCCCGGTCGTCGAGGACTTCAACGCCCGCCCCTTCACCGACGGCGCCGGTTTCTTCTCCCTCGCGTACGACCCGGAGACCAACAAGCGGTCCTCCGCGTCGGTCGCCTATCTCCACCCCATCATGGACCGGCCCAACCTGACGCTGCGTCTGGAGACCTGGGCCTACCGGCTGTTGCCCGACAGCGAGGGCCGGTTCACCCGCGTGGAGGTCCGCAACCCCGACGGGTCGGTGTCGACGCTGGAGGCCGAGGCGGAGGTGCTGCTGTGCGCCGGGGCCATCGACACGCCGAGGCTGCTCCTGCTCTCCGGCATCGGGCCCGCCGAGCAGCTGCGCGACCTGGGCATCGAGGTCCGCGCCGATCTGCCCGGGGTCGGCGAGAACCTCCTCGACCACCCGGAGTCGGTGATCGTGTGGGAGACCGGCGGTCCGCTGCCGCCCAACTCCGCCATGGACTCCGACGCCGGTCTCTTCCTGCGCCGCGACGCGGCGGGCGGCCCGCGCCCCGACCTGATGTTCCACTTCTACCAAGTGCCGTTCACCGTCAACACGGAACGCCTCGGCTACCCGGTGCCCGAGCACGGCGTCTGCATGACCCCGAACGTGCCGCGCGCCCGCTCCGTCGGCCGCATGTGGCTGCGCAGCGCGGACCCGACCGTCAAACCCGCCCTGGACTTCCGCTACTTCACCGATCCGGAGGGCCACGACGAGCGCACGATCGTCGACGGCCTGCGCATCGCCCGTGAGGTGGCCGCCACCGCCCCGTTCAGCGACTGGCTGCTGCGCGAGGTGGCGCCGGGGCCGGACGTGCAGTCCGACGAGGACCTGTCGGAGTACGGCCGGCGCGCCGCGCACACCGTCTACCACCCGGCGGGCACCTGCCGGATGGGCGCGGAGGACGACCCGATGGCGGTGGTCGACCCGCAGCTGCGGCTGCGCGGCCACGACGGCCTGCGCATCGTGGACGCCTCCATCTTCCCCACCATGCCGTCCATCAACCCGATGGTCACGGTGCTGCTCGCCGCCGAGCGCGCGGCCGATCTCATCACCGCCCGGCCGGGCCCTGGCCCCGTGGGCACGGAAGGGGGCAACCAGTGACCGTTCCCGGCACACCGGACGGCGCCGCGGACACCGCGCCGGGAGAACAGGAATCGGAGTTCCGCAAGGACATGGGGCCCTGGGCGAACTTCGCCCTCGGGTTCACCTACCTCTCGCCGGTGGTGAGCACGTACACCCTCTTCGGCACGGCTCTCGCCGACGGCGGCCCCCCGATGATCTGGGCCTTCGTCATGGCGGGCTGCGGACAGTTCCTCGTCGCACTGGTCTTCGGCGAGGTCGTCGCGCAGTACCCGGTCGCGGGCGGTGTCTACCCGTGGGCCAGGCGGCTCTGGGGCAAGCGCTGGGCGTGGATGACGGGCTGGGTCTACATGTGGGCGCTGCTCGTCACGATCACGAGCGTCGCGTACGGGGCGGGGCCCTACATCGCGATCCTGCTCGGTTTCCGCCCCACCGTGCACACCACCGTGCTGTGCACGGTCGCGTTGATCGTCATCGCCGTGCTCATCAACTACGCGGGCACGAAGGCCCTTTCGTGGGCGGCCCTGATCGGCTTCGGCGCGGAGCTGCTCGGCGCGATCGTCGTCGGCATCATCCTGCTGACCACGCACCGCTTCCACGGCCTCGGCGTCCTCTTCGACGACTACGGCGCGGCCGGTGACAGCTCCTACCTGCCCGTCTTCCTCGGCGCGGCGATCATCGGCTTCTACCAGTACTACGGCTTCGAGGCCTGCGGAGACGTCGCCGAAGAGGTCAAGCACCCCGGCCAGGTGATCCCCAAGGCGATGCGCCGCACCATCTACGTCGGCGGGATCGCGGCGACGTTCACCTGTCTGACGCTGCTCCTCGCCGTCGTCGACTACAAGGCGGTCATCTCCGGCGAGGACGCCGACCCGGTGGTCAGGGTCCTCTTCGACGCCCTCGGCGAAGCGGGCGCGCGGACCGTGATGGCCGTCGTCCTCATCTCCTTCCTGTCCTGCACGATCAGCCTCCAGGCCGCCGCGGGCCGGCTGATCTACTCGTACGCCCGGGACGAGATGGTCATCGGGCACCGGATGCTGCGGAAGTTCTCCGAGGCTCGCGCGGTGCCGCCGTACGCACTCCTTGTCGCCGCGGTCCTGCCGACGCTGATCGCCTTCGGGTCGCTGATCTCGGCGGACGCCCTGACCAAAATCGTCTCCTTTGCGATCCTCGGCATCTACGCCGCCTTCCAGATGGTCGTCCTCGCCGCGCTGCGGGCCCGCCTCAAGGGGTGGAAGCCGAGCGGCGAGTACCGCCTCGGCCGGTGGGGCCTTACGGTCAACATCGGGGCGCTGGCCTACGGGATCTTCGCCATCGTCAACATCGCCTGGCCCCGCACCCCCGAAGCCCCCTGGTACGACAACTGGATCGTGCTGCTCAGCGGCGGCGTCGTGGTGGGCGCGGGCCTCGTGTACATGTTCACCACCCACCACTACGGGCGCGGCGACGCCCCTTCGGGGAACGCGGTGCCCGACGAGGGGTGACCGGGCTCGCCCCGGCGAACGGCCGCGGAGCGTCGTCCGCGGCCGCGATCGGCCAGAGAGAGGAAAACTGCCTCAGGGCATGGCGCAATCGTCACGCCGGGTCGATGCGGGAGACGGCGCCGCCGATGTCGAGCACGTACAGCTCACCGCCGCGGCCCTGCACGAACGAGACGACCTCGCCGCCGTTGACCCCGAGATCGCTCACACCGGTCACCTTGCCGTCCTTCATCCGCAGGGCGCGGACGGTGCCGTCGCAGTAGTCGCTGAACAGATACTGGCCCCTGAGGGCCGGGATCGCCTTGCCCCGGTAGACGTATCCGCCGGTGACCGAGCAGCCGAGGCCGGTGCGGTCGTACTCGTGCACCGGCGGCACGTGGTTCGCGGGCTCGGTGCCCTCGCGGAAGGGGTGGGTGCCCTCCATCCGGGACCAGCCGTAGTTCTCGCCGCCCCGGCTCTTCGCCGGTGCCCAGTCGATCTCCTCCCAGGCGCTCTGGCCGACGTCGCCGATCAGCAGGTCGCCCGTGCCCGCGTCGAAGGAGAACCGCCACGGGTTGCGCAGCCCGTACGCCCAGATCTCGCCCTTCGCCTTCGGGTCGCCCACGAACGGGTTGTCCTTCGGGATCGCGTACGGCTTGCCGCCCCGCGGGTCGATGCGCAGCAGCTTGCCGAGCAGGGTGTCGAGGTTCTGCCCGTTGCCGTGCGGGTCGCCGCCCGAGCCACCGTCGCCGAACGCGATGTAGAGGTAGCCGTCGGGGCCGAACTTGATGTCGCCGCCGTTGTGGTTGGGGTAGGGCTGCGTCTGGGTGAGGACGGTGCGCCGGGTCTTCGGCTGGATCTTGCCGCCCCGCACGGCGAACTCGTCGATGGTGCTGGTGCCTTCGAGGTTCGTGAACGAGATGTAGAAGTGCGCGTACTTCTTGTCGAACGCGATGCCCAGCAGGCCGCGTTCGCCGTCGGTGGTGGTCTCGCCGGATATGTCGAGCACGGGCTCGCTGAGCCCCTGCTTTCCCAACATCCGTACGGTTCCGGCCCGTTCGGCTATCCAGACCGTGCCGCCGGGACCCGTGGTCCCGGCGATCGGATTCTGGGCCATGGCCACCTGACTGAGCGTGACCTTCGGTGTCTGGCGTGGGCCTGCGGGCTCGTCGGCGGACGCCGTGGCCAGGGCGAGGGAGGCGATGAGGCAGATGGAGCCGATGATCGCCGAGCTGCTGGTGCGAAGTTTCACCGTGATCCTCCTGGAGGCGGCGAATGGGGGAGGTCACCCGGCTGCTGGGGGCCGTGGGAAGGGGTGTCGCCCGCGCCGGCGCGCAACCTGGGTGGGGGGATGTGTGCTACTGGCTGCGGATGAGAATACTGGGACAGGCCTGATTGGCGTAGACCAAGGGGCCATGGATCTGCCTCGGTTCAGCCTCGGGCCCGGCTTTCCGTACACTGCCTGGGTCAAATGATCATGTTTTACCGCTTGGGGGTTGGGAAACGCATGTCTTTTCGCGCATCCGGCAGAGAACGTAATGTGCTCCGGAGTCTTGCCGTGGCTCTCGGCGTCGCGGTGGCGCTGACGGGCGCCACCGGTACCGCAACCGCGGCCGAGGCGCCCGGCGGCCACGGCGCCACCCAGCGGGCCCTCGACGCGCTGGAGCGGTCCGGCATACCGGGCGTGGCCGCCGAGGTGAACGGACCGCAGGGCAAGTGGTTCGGATCCGCGGGCTACGCCGACACCGCGACCGGGCGCAAGCGGACCGCGGCGGACCATCTGCGCGCGGGCAGCAACACCAAGTCCCTTGTCTCCGTGGTGCTTCTGCAGCTGGAGGCCGAGAAGAAGCTCAGCCTCGACGACTCCGTCGAGCGCTGGCTGCCCGGCGTGCTGCAGGGGAACGGCTACGACGGCACGAAGGTGACGGTACGTCAACTCCTGAACCACACCAGCGGCGTGCACGACATGGTGTCCACGCCGGAATGGCGCGAGCACATGAACGGGCCGGGCTTCCTGGCCCACCGCTACGACGCCTGGACGCCGCGGCGGATCGTCGACCTGGCGCTCACGTACAAGCCCGACTTCGAGCCCGGCACCAGCTGGAACTACTCCAACACCAACTTCGTGCTCGCGGGCATGATCATCGAGAAGGTCACGGGCAACACCTACGCCCACGAGGCCGAGCGGCGCATCATCAAGCGGCTGAAACTGCGCGAGACCACCTTCCCCGGCACCGACCCGAAAATGCCCGCGCCCCACGCGATCGGCTACTCCAAGCTGTACGCGGCGAACCCCGGCCCCGAGATCTACGACGCCACGGAGTACAACCCGGCGTGGTCCGGCGCGACCGGCGAGGTCATCAGCACCACGGGGGACCTCAACCGCTACTACAGCGCCCTCCTGAAGGGGCAGCTCCTGCCGCCCGCCCAGCAGAAGGAACTCCTGGACACGGTCGAGACGGGGACCACCTTCGCCTACGGAGCCGGGTTGATCGTCCGCACGCTGTCGTGCGGAGTGCGGGTCTACGGTCACGACGGCATCGTCTGGGGCTCGCTGACCAGCACGGCGACCACGGCGGACGGCAAGCACAGCCTGACCTTCCACCTCAACGGCGACTGGCTGGAGGACGGGAAGCTCTACGACGACGTCTTCGAGGCGGAGTTCTGCGGCAAGGGCTGAGCCGCCGCCTGCCGTCGGGCCAGGCGTAGTGGGAGCACTGGCCCCGTCGGGCACACCAGCACCGCTGCACTCCGCCGCGGTGCTGGCTCAGCTCGCCTGCCTCGACGCGGGGGCCGGGTCTCCCGTCATCCCTGGTCCGGCTTCCGCGGTCAGTCCGGGCGAGCCTCGGCCGCGGCGCGGGCGGCGTACGGAAGGGCGTCCATGATCCTCGCCATGGCGCGGTCGTCGTGGGCGGCCGTGACGAACCACGCTTCGTAGACGCTGGGCGGCAGGGCGACGCCGTGTTCGAGCATGGCGTGGAAGAAGGGCGCGAACCGGTGGGTGTCCTGCGCCTGTACGGCTTCGTAGTCCCTGGCGGGCTTTGGGGCGAACAGGACGGAGAACAGGCTGCCGGCGGACTGGATGCGGTGGGCGACGCCGGCCTTCGTGAGGGCGTCGGACACCGCTGCCCGAAGGTCGCTGCTCACCCGGTCGAGTCGGGCGTAGACCGCCTGGTCCGCGAGCCGGAGTGTGGCGATGCCGGCCGCGACGGCGAGCGGGTTACCGGACAGGGTGCCGGCCTGGTACACGGGGCCGTTGGGCGAGAGGTGTCCCATGATGTCGCTCCTGCCGCCGACCGCGGCCACAGGCATGCCACCACCGATCACCTTGCCGAAAGTGACCAGGTCGACGTCGTAGGGCTGGGCCGAGCGCGTCTTCTCCAGCCCCCAGTATCCGTCCGGGGCGACCCTGAAGCCGGTGAGGACTTCGTCGAGGATCAGCAGCGCGTCGTTGTCGTGCGCGATCGAGGCGAGAGCGGCGTTGAACCCGGGATCGGGCGGCACGACCCCCATGTTCGCGGCCGCCGCCTCGACGATGACCGCCGCGATCCGCCCCGAATGGGCTGCGAAGGCGGCGCGCACCGCGTCGAGGTCGTTATAGGGCAGGACGACGGTCTGCGCGGTGATCGGCTCGGGGACACCGGCCGAGGCGGGCAGGCCGAAGGTGGCCACGCCCGAGCCCGCGGCGGCGAGCAGGCCGTCCGAGTGGCCGTGGTAGTGACCGGCGAACTTCACCACCAGCGGCTTGCCGGTGAAGCCGCGCGCGAGGCGGATCGCGGTCATGGTCGCCTCGGTGCCGGTCGATACGAGGCGCAGCTCGTCGATGAGGCCGCCCGCCGCGCGGGCGCCGCCGAGCCGTTCAACGACGAGCTCGGCCAGCTCCGTCTCGGCCGGCGTCGTGGCGCCGAACGAGAGGCCACGGGCCGCTGCGTCCTGAACCGCCGTGACGACGGCCGGGGGAGCGTGACCGAGGATCGCGGGGCCCCAGGAGGCGACGAGGTCGACGTACTCACGTCCCTCGACGTCCGTGACGTACGGACCGGAGGCGGAGACGATGAAGCGCGGCGCCCCACCGACCGACCGGAACGCGCGCACCGGCGAGTTGACCCCGCCAGGGATGACCTTCTGAGCCCGGGCGAACTGGAACTCGTTGTCCGTCGCCGCACTCATCGTCCGACCACCCTCTCGGCGAGCGCGGCGGTCTCGCGGGCGAACACCGCGCGGGTACGGACGACTTGAGTGGATGTAGCAGCCATGTCGGCAGTCTAGGACAGCGGCATTCGCGGGCGCGGCGGGGCAGGGTGCGGGAGGCAGTCGGTGAACGTGTGAGCTCTGGCGGCTGGTTGGGTCATTCTGCGGTCCTACCCGTTCGGTTTCGGACAGCGCCTGATGGTCTCCGGTCCGCTTGCCGCGCGAGATGCACGACCGGTGCCCGGCCGGTCCTCCCCGCCGCGGCACCTGCGTGAATTGCCTTTGCGTCCACGACGGCAAGCGCTTGGCCCTGAAGGAACTTCAGTCGCACAGCGCGTCGGGAATCGGAATCGCAGTTGTGAATCCGTGGATTCCATGAACAATTCAAGGACCGCAGGTGGGCGTGCTTGAGGCGGCAGGACATTGGGCGGGTTTCCCCACGCGTATCGCCGTTGCGGCGTCGCGAATTCCGGCCCGCGCTCTGGCCGCCCCGAGTTGACTCAAATCGCCGGGGTTACGTGGACGGCACACCTACCCGTCGTTATGGTCGGCCGAATGCATATAGCGAGGCTTCACGGGATCGCGGACCTGCGGGTCGAGGACGAGCTCGCGCCGGAGGCCGGTGCGGGCGAAACCCTGGTGCGGGTGACCGCGGTCGGGATCTGCGGGTCCGACCTGCACTGGTACGAGGACGGCGCGATCGGCGACGCGAAACTGGAGCGGCCGCTGGTCCCCGGACACGAGGGGGCCGGCGAGATCGTGTCCGGGCCACGGCGCGGGGAGCGGGTCGCCATCGACCCGGCGATCCCCTGCGAGGCGTGCCCGGCGTGCCGGGAAGGACGGCGGAACCTCTGCCACAACATCCTCTTCTCCGGACACGGGGTCACGGACGGGATGCTGCGCGAGGTCATGCCGTGGCCGGCGGACCGACTGCACCCGCTGCCCGACCGGGTGTCCGACGTGGGCGGCGCGATGCTGGAGCCGTTGGGGGTCGCGCTGTGGGCGCTTGACCTGGGAAGGGTGCCGTTCGGCGGCACGGCGGCGGTCGTGGGCTGCGGCCCGGTCGGCCTGCTCCTCATCCAACTGCTGCGGGCCGCCGGGGTGTCCCGCCTGATCGCGGTCGAACCGCTCGCCCACCGCCGCGAAGCCGCCGCCACCTGCGGCGCCGACGAGGTCCTCGACCCGTCGGCCGCCTCCCCCTCGTCGGTGTCCGTCCCCGCCTCGGCGGCGGACTCCGACTTCTCCTCATGCGGCGTCGACGTCGCGTTCGAGATGGCCGGGAACGACGACGGGGTGCGCATCGCCATGGAGTCCGTGCGGCCGGGAGGCCACGTGGTGCTCGGCGGCATCCCCGGCTCGGACACGACCACGTTCCGCGCCTCGCTCGCACGGGGCAAGGAGCTGACGATGGCGATGGTGCGCCGGATGAACGAGGTCTACCCGCGCGCCATCGACCTGGCGGCGCGCGGCGTGGTCGCACTCGACCCCCTGGTGACGTCCCGGATCCCGCTGGCCGAAGCGCCGGCCGCGTTCGCTGCGGCGCAGCGCCGCGAAGGGCTGAAGGTCGTCATCACGCCGTAGCGGCGTCAGCGCGCCGCAGCGGGGGAGGAGGGGGACGGATCCTCGCATTCACTCAAGGACCGATATCCCAAGAATAGTTAAAACCGCTGATCGGAGCCGCTCACGGAAACGGCTCCGACGCTGGCTCTAAAGGCTGTCTAACCCCTCGCCGGTATCGGGTTGACCCCCGGGATCGGCGCTGCCTAGCCTGAAAAATGGCTGGACCAAGTAAAAAAATCGGCAGGCCTATGGAAGTTGGTCTCCGGTGGGAGGGGACGATGTCCGAGTCAGCGTCAAGCGGTATGACGACCGAACCGATCGCAATCATTGGGATGGCATGCCGGTACCCCGGCGGTCTCGCTTCTCCCGAAGAACTGTGGGAATTCCTCACGGCCGAATCCGAGGCCATCTCCGATTTCCCCGCCGACCGGGGCTGGGACCTTGCCCGGCTCCGTTCGGACCCCACACGGGCGGGCGCCAGTTCGGTGGACCGGGGCGGTTTCCTCGACGCCGCCGAATTCGACGCCGCGTTCTTCGGCATATCGCCCCGCGAGGCAGTCGCCATGCATCCCGAGCAACGCATCCTGCTCGAAGTCTCATGGGAAGCATGCGAACGGGCCATGCTGGACCCGCTGTCGGTGAGCGGCATGAACATGGGCGTGTTCGCGGCCCGGCTCTCGACCGAGTACGGGCCGCCGATGCATCTGGCGCCGGAGGGCTCCGCCGGGCTGATGCTCACCGGCACCATACCCAGCGCGCTCAGCGGGCGGATCGCCTACACGCTGGGGGTCGTCGGACCGGCGATCACGATCGACACCGCCTCTTCCGGCTCGTTGGTCGCGACGCATCTGGCGGTGCAGTCGCTCCGGGCCGGGGAGTGCGATCTCGCACTGGCCGGCGGCGTCTCGGTCATGCCCTCACCGGGGTTCTTCACCGAGTTCACCAGGCAGCAGGGCCTCACGCCGGACGGCAGGGCGAAGCCCTTCTCCGCCGACGCGGACGGCACGGTCTGGTCCGAAGGGGCGGGCATGATCATGCTCACCCGGCTGTCGGACGCCCGGGCGAACGGTCATCAGGTCCTCGCGGTGATCCGCGGTTCCGCCGTCAACTCCGATGGCGCGACGGAGGGTTTGGTCGTGCCGAGCGCTCCCGCGCAGGAACGGCTGATCGTCAGGGCGCTGGCCAACGCGGGTCTCTCGGCCGCCGATGTGGACGCCGTCGAGGCGCACGGATCGGGCACCAAGGCCGGCGACCGGGCAGAAGGCGGAGCTCTGATCGCCGCGTACGGGGTGGATCGTCCGGTGGGTCGGCCTCTATGGGTGGGGAGTGTGAAGTCGAACATCGGTCATGCGCAGGCGGCGGCGGGTGTGGCGGGTGTGATCAAGACGGTGATGGCGTTGCGGCATGGGGTGTTGCCGGGATTGGTGCATCTTTCGTCGCTGACCCCGCACGTGGACTGGGACGGCAGCGGGGTGGTGCCGTTGGCGAAGGCGGTCGAGTGGCCGGAGGGTGATCGGCCGCGGCGGTGTGGTGTGTCGTCGTTCGGGGTGAGTGGGACGAACGCGCACGTGATCGTGGAGGAGGCACCGCCGCTGGAGGCGGATGCGCACCCGGGCGGTGCGACCGGTGCGGCTCAGGTGCCGGTTCCGGTTCTGGCTCCGGCCGCGCAGCTCGATGTCGTGCCCTGGGTGGTCTCCGCGCGGACCGAGGAGGGGCTGCGGGCGCAGGCGGCGGGGCTGCTTCCGGTCGCGGAGGCGGAGCGGCCGCAGGACGTGGGGTTCTCGTTGGCGGTGACGCGGTCGCGGTTCGATCACCGGGCGGTGGTGTTGGGGTCCCGGCGCGACGAACTGGCGTCAGGGCTCGCGTCGTTGTCCCGTGGCGAGCCGACGCCCCACGTGGTGCGGGGAACGGCGTGGGCGGACCCGCGACCGGTGTTCGTCTTCCCCGGACAGGGCGGCCAGTGGCAAGGGATGGCGACAGCCTTGGCCGAATCGTCCCCGGTCTTCGCCGACTCTCTGGCGGAGTGCGGTCGGGCGCTGGAGCGCTATGTGCCGTGGTCGCTGGACGAGGTGTTGAGGGGCGCGGTCGACGCCCCGAGTCTCGATCGGGTCGATGTGGTGCAGCCCGCGCTGTGGGCGGTGATGGTGTCCTTGGCGCGGGTGTGGCGGGCGTACGGAGTCGAACCGGCCGCCGTGGTCGGGCATTCGCAGGGTGAGATCGCCGCGGCGTGTGTGGCGGGCGCGCTGTCGCTGGACGACGGGGCCCGCGTGGTCGCGCGACGCAGTCAACTTGTCGTGCCGCTGGCGGGGAGCGGGGCGATGCTGTCGCTCGGGCTGGGCGCCGCTCAGGCGCGCGAGTGGACCGCCCGTTGGGGACAGCGACTCTCCGTGGCCGCGGTGAACGGCCCGGGGTCGGTGGCGGTGAGCGGTGAGGCGTCGGCGGTCGAGGAGTTGCGGGCCGAGTGCGAGGCCGCCGGGATTCGTGCCCGTACCATCAACGCGGATTACGCATCGCACAGCAGTCATGTCGACCCGATCAAGCGGCAGTTGCTGGATGCGGTGCGGGACGTGCGGCCGCGCGCGGGTTCCGTTCCGATGATCTCGACGGTGACCGGGGAGCCGGTCGGGCACGAGGAGTTGGACGCGGAGTACTGGTGGCGCAATCTGCGCCGCCCGGTCGAGTTCGAGGCCGCTTCACGGCACTTGCTGGCAACAGGGCATCACGTGTTCATCGAGATCAGCCCGCATCCGGTGATGGCGTTCGGCCTGGAGGGCACGATCGAGGCGGCACGGGCCGACGCCGCGGTGGTCGGGACTCTGCGCCGCGACGACGGCGGCCCGGACCGGATGACGACCTCCCTCGCCCAGGCCCACGCTCACGGCGTCACGGTCGACTGGAGCACCCACTTCGCCCCGGCCCGGCCCCGCCGCATCCCCCTGCCCACCTACCCCTTCCAACGCCGGCGCTACTGGCTCACCACACCCGGCCTGGCCTCGGGTGACGGGCAGACCGGGGCGGAAATCGGCGAACAGGGACCGCCGACGGCGAGCGGCGGCCGGACGGTCACCGCCGCGCGCGACGTATGGGATCTGTTGGACGGCGAGATCGCCGCCGTGCTCGGCCTGGACGCGTCGGTCCGGACGGCGGTGAACCTCTCGTTCAAGGCGCTGGGGTTCGAGTCGATGACCGGTGTGGAACTCCGCAACCGGCTGTGCGCCGCGACGGGGCTCCGGCTGCCGACCACTCTCATTTTTGACTACCCGTCACCTCGCGAGCTGGCCCACCACTTGATCGCCGAACTCGGTACGGGTGACGGCCCCGAGACCCCCGGCCACGACAACACCCGCGACAACAACTCTCACGACAACAACTCTCACGACAACAACACCCACGACTCAGGCCCCGACGCCGCCCAGGCGCCCGAGGCCCGCGGCGAGCACGCCTTCGACGACATGAACGGCGATGAGCTCGTACGGATGGCGCTGCGTCGAAAGAGCCCAAGTGACGTCGCCTGACCGGCCTTTGGCCGACTGTTCCGGGACCGCTCATGTTCGAGGAGGCACGTTGAACACGTCCGTCGACGATCTGGTCGAGGCGCTGCGCGAATCGTTGAAGGAGAACGAACGGCTCAAGACGAGGATCGCCGAGCCGATCGCGATCATCGGGATGTCGTGCAGGTTCCCCGGCGGCGTGATGTCGCCCGACGACCTGTGGGACCTCGTGGCGGCCGACGGTGACGCGATAGCGCCGTTCCCCTCCGACCGGGGCTGGGACACCGAGAGCCTCTACCACCCCGACGCGGACCACCCCGGAACGACCTATGTGCGCGAAGGCGGATTCCTGGAGGGCGCCGCCGACTTCGACGCGGGGTTCTTCGGCATCACGCCGCGCGAGGCCGCTGCCATCAACCCGCAGCAGCGGCTGCTGCTCGAATGCGCCTGGGAATCCGTCGAGCGGGCGGGCATCGATCCCGCCTCCCTCGTCGGCAGCCGCACCGGCGTCTTCGCGGGCGTGATCTACCAGGACTACAGCCTCCCGCTGCAGTCCCCGCCCCCCGACGCGGAGGGGTACCTGCTGACCGGCGAGCTCGCGAGCGTGGCCTCCGGCCGGATCGCCTACACCCTGGGCCTGCAGGGTCCGGCGATCACGCTCGACACGGCGTGCTCCTCGTCGCTTGTCGCGCTGCACACGGCGGCCGAATCGCTGCGCCGCGGCGAGTGCTCTCTCGCACTGGCGGGCGGTGCGACCGTGATGTGCCAACCACGGGTGATCACCGAGATGTCCCGGCAGGGCGCGCTGTCGCCCGACGGCCGGTCCAAGCCCTTCTCCGACGGCGCCGACGGGGCGGGCTGGGGCGAGGGCGCCGGAATACTCCTTCTGGAGCGGCTCTCGGACGCCCGGGCCAACGGCCATGAGGTCCTCGCCGTGGTCCGCGGCTCCGCCGTCAACTCCGACGGTGCGAGCAACGGCCTGACCGCGCCGAACGGACCGTCGCAGCAACGGGTCATCCGCGACGCCCTGCGCGCCTGCGACCTCTCGCCCGCCGACATCGACGCGGTGGAGGCGCATGGCACCGGCACCACCCTCGGAGACCCGATCGAGGCCGGAGCTCTGATCGCCACGTACGGGGTGGGTCGTCCGGTCGATCGCCCTCTGTGGGTGGGGAGTGTGAAGTCGAACATCGGTCATGCGCAGGCGGCGGCGGGTGTGGCGGGTGTGATCAAGACGGTGATGGCGTTGCGGCATGGGGCGCTTCCAGGGCTGGTGCATTTCTCGTCGCCGACCCCGCACGTGGACTGGGACGGCAGCGGGGTGGTGCCGTTGGCGAAGGCGGTCGAGTGGCCGAAGGGCGATCGGCCGCGGCGGTGTGGTGTGTCGTCGTTCGGGGTGAGCGGGACGAACGCGCACGTGATCGTGGAGGAGGCACCGCAGGAGGAGGCCGACGCGCTTCCGGACGGTGATCCCCAAGCGACCCCGGCTGCGGCCGTGCAACTCGACGTCGTGCCCTGGGTGGTCTCCGCGCGGACCGAGGCGGGACTTCGGGCGCAGGCGGCGGGGCTGCTTCCGGTCGCGGAGGCGGAGCGGCCGCAGGATGTGGGGTTCTCGTTGGCGGTGACGCGGTCCCGATTCGACCACCGCGCGGTGGTGTTGGGGTCCCGGCGCGACGAACTGGCTTCAGGACTCGCGTCGTTGTCCCGTGGCGAGCAGGCCCCGCACGTGGTGCGCGGGACCGCGTGGGCGGATCCGCGACCGGTGTTCGTCTTCCCCGGGCAGGGCGGCCAGTGGCTGGGCATGGCGACGGCTCTGGCGGAGTCGTCCCCGGTGTTCGCGGAGTCCCTGGCACAGTGCGGTCGGGCGCTGGAGCGCTATGTGCCGTGGTCGCTGGATGAGGTGTTGAGGGGGGCGGCCGGGGCGCCGGATCTCGATCGGGTCGATGTGGTGCAGCCGGCGCTGTGGGCGGTGATGGTTTCTCTGGCCCGGGTGTGGCGGGCGTACGGAGTCGAACCGGCCGCCGTGGTCGGGCATTCGCAGGGTGAGATCGCCGCGGCGTGTGTGGCGGGCGCGCTGTCGCTGGACGACGGGGCCCGCGTGGTCGCGCTGCGCAGCCGGGCGCTGGTGCCGCTGCTGGGCAGTGGGGCGATGCTGTCGCTCGGGCTCGGCGCCGCTCAGGCGCGCGAGCGCGCGGCGCGCTGGGGGACGCGGCTGACCGTGGCCGCGGTGAACGGCCCGGAGTCCGTGGCCGTGAGCGGTGAGGCGGCGGCGGTCGAGGAGTTGCGGGCCGAGTGCGAGGCCGCCGGGATCCTCGCCCGCACGATCAACGTGGGATACGCGTCGCACAGCAGCCACGTCGATCCGACCAGGGGAGAGCTGCTCGACGCCTTGGCGGGGGTGCGACCGCGGACGGGATCGGTCCCGATGATCTCGACGGTGACCGGGGAGCCGGTCGGGCACGAGGAGTTGGACGCGGAGTACTGGTGGCGCAATCTGCGCCGCCCGGTGGAGTTCGAGGCGGCGACGCGCGCCCTCCTCACCGCCGGGCATCACGTGTTCATCGAGATCAGCCCGCATCCGGTGATGGCGTTCGGCCTGGAGGGCACGATCGAGGCGGCACGGGCCGACGCCGTAGTGGTCGGGACTCTGCGCCGCGACGACGGCGGCCCGGACCGGATGACGACCTCCCTCGCCCAGGCCCACGCTCACGGCGTCACGGTCGACTGGGGCACCCACTTCGCCCCGGCCCGGCCCCGCCGCATCCCCCTGCCCACCTACCCCTTCCAACGCCGGCGCTACTGGCTCAGCGAAACGCCGCGCACCGGACCGACCGATCTCGCCGCAGCCGGGCTCGAACGTCCCGCACACCCCCTCATCGGCGCCGGTGTGCAGCTCGCGGAGACGGACGGGCACCTGTTCACCGCCCGGCTGTCCCTCGACAGCCACCCGTGGCTGGCCGACCACGCCGTCGGGGACGAGACGGTCCTCCCCGGCACCGCCATCCTCGAACTCGCCCTGCGGGCAGGGGAGCAGGTGGGTACGGAGTGGGTGGACGAACTCGTCCTGGAGGCGCCGCTGCTGCTGCCCGACGACGACACCGTGCAGGTCCAGCTCACCGTCGACGCCGTGGACGAGGAGGGCAGGCGCCGTGTCACGGTGCACTCCCGGCCGGGCGGCATCGGCGAGTGGACCCGCCACGCGACCGGCGTACTGTCCCCGTCGTGGGAGCCGCCGGGCGACGGATTCGCCGAGTGGCCGCCGCCCGGCGCCGAGCCGATGGACGTGGACGCCGTATACGAGTCGGCCGAGCGGGCCGGGATGGCGTACGGCCCCGTCTTCCGCGGTCTGAAGCGTCTGTGGCGGCGCGGCGACGAATTCTTCGCCGAGGCACGGCTGCCCGCGGAGGTCGGCCCGGATGCCGGACAGTACGGACTGCACCCGGCCCTGACCGACGCGGTACTGCACGGCTGCCTGGCCGCGATGGCCCGCGAGAACGCGCTCAAGTCGGCACCCGTTCTGCCGTTCACCTGGACGGGGACCGGCCTGTACGCGGTGGGGGCCGCCGCGGTCCGGGCACGGATCAGGGCGACCGGCGACACGGAGTTCAGCGTCGATCTCGCCGACGACACGGGTGATGCCGTCGGCCGGATCGCCACGCTGGCCTTCAGGCCCGCCGGGTCCTTGCTGGGCGCGACGGCGCAGCCACTGTCCACGGTCCGGTGGACCTCCTTGGCCGCCCCGGCCGTCACCGTGCCGGGCGAACGGCTCCGGCTGCTCGCCGGGCGCGGCGACGACGGTCTGGGCCGCCTGCTGGCGGACGCCGGAATCGAGTGCGGCACCTGGGAGAGCGCGGCGTCGGCCGCTCACGGGCCGGGCCCGGTGCTGCTCGATGTCCCGCCCGCCCCCGGCCCCACCGGTGCCGAGGGCCGTGACAGCCGTGACAGCCGAGATGCGGCCGTCGGCCTGGCCCGGTCGGCCGTCGACAACGTACGACTGGTGCTGTCCCGTACGAGGGAGTGGCTGGCCGCCACCGGGGATGCGCAGGACCGGCTCGCGGTGATCACGCACCGCGCGGTCGGGACGGCGCCCGACGAGGACGTGGCCGATGTCGCGGGGGCCTCGGTATGGGGTCTGGTGAGGACGGCTCAGGCGGAGTACCCCGGCCGGTTCGTCCTGGTCGACCTCGACGACGACCCGTCGTCCGTGGAGGCGTTGCCGCTGGCCCTGCAGACGGCGGAGGAGCAGATCGCGATCCGCGGGGGGCACCTGAGCACGCCGCGGATCGGTCCGCTGCGCACCGGGACGACGGCTCCGCCACTGGCGGGCCCGGATCAGACCGTACTGATCACGGGGGGAACCGGCGGACTCGGCGGGTTGCTCGCGCGGCATCTGGCCACGGAGCACGGCATCCGGCACCTGGTGCTGGCCGGCCGACGCGGCGAGGACACCCCCGGAGTCCATGAACTCGTCGCGGAGCTTCACGAGTTGGGGGCGTCCGTCCGGATCGCTGCCTGCGATGTCGCCGACTACGACGCCGTGTCCGCGCTCCTGGACTCCCTCCCCGCCGACCGGCCCCTCGGGGCCGTCATCCACGCTGCCGGAGTCCTCGACGACGGGACCATCGAGACGCTCACCGACGCCCAGATCGAGCGCGTCATGCGCGCCAAGGTGGACGGCGCCGTCAACCTGCACCTGCTGACCAGGGATTCCGCGCCAGGCAGTTTCATCATGTACTCGTCGGTGGCGGGCGTCCTCGGCACACCGGGGCAGGCCAACTACGCGGCGGGCAACGCCGTCCTCGACGCCCTGGTGCAGCACCGCAGGGCGTTCGGGCTGCCGGGCGTCTCGATGGCCTGGGGCCCGTGGGAACGCGGCACCGGCATGACCGGGGCCCTCACCGAGGCGGACCACGCCCGGCTCGCACGGTGGGGGCTGCTCCCACTGGACGCCCAGGACGGCTGCGCGTTGTTCGACGCGGCCCGCGCCGCCGACAGCCCCCTCGCCATCCCCTGCCGCATCCAGCCGACCGAGGCCATCGACGCACAACTCGTCCCGGCGATGCTCCGGGACATGGTCCGCAATGCACCACGGCTCCGCCAGGCCAGGAGCACGGCGAAGGGGGACAGCAGCGCCGGCGAACGCGAGCGGCTGCGCGCGTTCCTCACCGGTCTGCCCGCCGAGCGGCGCCATGCCGAACTGGTCGGGATCATCGCCCGGCACGCCGCCGAGGTCGCCAACCTGCCGTCCGCCGACGACGTCGCCGCCGACCTGCCGCTGATGGCGCTCGGCTTCGACTCCCTGGCATCCCTCGAACTCCGCAACCGGCTCGTGCATCTGCTCGGGCTGACCGGGCACCTGTCGGCCAACGCCGTCTTCCAGACCCCGACGCCCGACGGGCTCGCGGCACGCATCGCCGACATCCTGGCCGACGAGGACGAGACGCCCGAGGCGCCGGCCCAGGAGGCGGCTCCGGCGCGGGTGCGGCCGGCCGACGACATCGTTCCCGCCGCGGAGACCGCGCCCGCTTCTCTGGCGGCCGCGAAACATCTCTTCGTCACCGGCGGAGCGGGATTCCTCGGCGCCTTCCTGCTGCGTGAGCTGTACGACCGGACCTCGGCCACCCTGCACTGCCTGGTCGGGGCGGCCGACGCCGGCGAGGGTGCGGCACGGCTGCGGGAGACGCTGCACCGGTACCGGCTCTGGGACGAGAGCATGGCGGACCGCCTGGTCCCGGTGCCCGGCGAGCTCACCAGGCCCCGACTCGGCCTGACCGAGGGCGAGTTCGACGCGCTGGCCAGGACCGTGGACGGCGTCTTCCACTGCGATGCCGTCCTCGACGAGCTGGACCGTTCCGAGGAACTCGAGCCCGCGCACGCGTCGGGGACCGAGGAGGTGCTGCGGCTGGCCGGGCGGCACCGGACGGTTCCGCTGCACCACGTATCGACGCTCGCCGTCTTCGGGCAGCCCGGCCCCGACGGGCGGCCGCTGGCCGAGGACGCGCCCACCGGCCCGCTCTCGGCCCTGTCCCACGGTTACGAGCAGAGCATGTGGGTCGCCGAGGAACTGGTGGCCGGCGCGCGCGAACGCGGGCTGCCCGTCTCGGTGTACCGGCTGTCGCGGGCGTTCGGCGACCACGAGAGCGGGGCGTGCCGGGCGGACGACCTGCTCTGGCGCGTCGTCAAGGGCTGCGTCCAGGCGGGCGCGGCTCCCACCACCGAGCTGACCAGCGACATCGTCCCCGTCGACTACGCGGCGGCCGCCGTTGCCGCCCTGGCCTGCGACGGAGGCAGGCTCGGCGGGACCTTCCACCTGTCCGGTCCGGAACGGGTGCCCTTCGCCTCGGTCATCGCCGCCCTCACCGCACGCGGCTACCCCTTGGCGGAGCTTCCACCGGGGCTGTGGGCCGACATGGTGCGCAGCGACCCGGACAACGCCGCCCACCCGGTACTCGACACCTTCTCCGAGATGGCCCTGAACCCCGCCCCCGACGGACACGGCTCGCCGGCCTTTGCGTGCGACGCCACACGCGACGCGCTCGCGTCGGTCGGCGTCGCCGGTCTCCCGGTGACCGCCGGGACGCTTGCCGCGACCATCGACTACTTCGTCGAGACGGGCTACCTGCCGACCCCTCAGGAGGCTTCCAGCCGATGAGCGCCCGCTACCACATCGCCCAGGCGAACATCCTTTACGCGGTCGACTCGCTGAAGTCGGAGAAACTCGCCGACTTCCACGAGCTGGCACTCACCATCGACGCTCTTGCCCGAAAGGCACCAGGCTTCGTCTTCCGGCTCGAATCCCTCTTCGACCTCCCCGAAGACCCGTACATGCTGAACGTCTCGGTATGGGAGAGCCTGGCGGAACTTCAGGACTTCACCTACCGGGGTGAGCACGCGGACTCCCTGCGGATACGCCGGAACTGGTTCAAGCCGCCGCGCGGCGCCCCGTCGGTCCTGTGGTGGATGCCGTCGGGCAGCCTCCCCGATGTCGACGAGAGCATGGCCCGGCTCGGGATGCTCAACGCCAAGGGGCCGACCCCGGAAGCCTTCACGTTCCGGCGCTCCTTCCCGCCGCCCCAGTCCTGAAAGGCGAAACTGTGCACTCTGAGAACCACGCGCCGGCCGATGCGCCGATATCGTCGCCACAAGAGGCGCTGGCGGTGATCCGTGATTTCGCGCAGACCACTCTTCTCGGGCGCGACGCGGAGTTCGACTCGGGCGCGGAGCCGCCCTTGGAGCTCTACCGGCCGCTGCACGAAAGGGGCTTGCTGAACTGGTGGCTCGCCCCGGAGTACGGCGGCGCGGGCTTCGGTCTGGCCGACAGTGTCGACATCGTCTCGGAACTCGCCTACGCCGACGCGGGCTCGGCCTTCACGCTCCTGATCTCCGTCCTCAGCAGCTCGATGGTTTCGCTGTACGGGTCACGGGAGCTGCGGGAGAAGTTCCTCACGGCGATGGCGCGCGACGGAGGGTACTCGGCGGCCCTGGGCAGCGAGCGGGAGGCCGGAAGCGAGCTGATCAACCTCACGACCACGCTGACCCGGCGAGGCGATGAGGTGGTGCTCGACGGCGAGAAGATGTTCTCGACCAACTCCGGCTTCGCCGACTACCTCATCGTCTTCGCCAAGTCCGCGGGAGAGAGGGGAGAGGCGGCCTCCTACCGGGCGGTCCTGGTGCCCCGGGGGACGCCGGGTGCCCGCGTGGTCAAACGCTGGGACATGATCGGTCTGCGGTCGGCGGGCACCTATCAGGTGTCCTTCGACGACTGTGCCGTGCCGAAGGGCAACGTCCTTGACGGCCCCGGGCTCAAGATAATCGAGGTGGGCCTCAATTCCAGCAGGATCCTGATCGGGGCCATCGCGCTGGGCGTGGCCAGGAGAATCCGCGACCTCTGCCTCGACTACGCGATCACGAAACCGCTGGGCGGTCACAAGCTCATCGAGAACTCCGTCTTCGCGAGCAAGATCGGGCAGATGGAGATGCAGATCGATGTCATGCGCAACCAGTGCCTCGCGGCCGCGCGCGAGTACGACGCCATCATGGCGACGGCCGATCCGTCGGCGGAATTCCTCCGACGCGGCGCGCTGCGTTCGGCGTTGACGGCCAAGATGTTCTGCGGCCAGGCCGGTTGGCAGATCGCCACCGTGGGGTCGGAGATGTTCGGCGGCCTCGGCTATACGACGGAGCTGCCCCTCTCCAAATACCTGCGGGACATCAGGGCGGTGACCATCGTCGAGGCCGGGGACGACGTGCTGCGCGAACTCGTGTTCCGGCGGTTCGTGCTCCCTCCCAACCGTCGGATCTGAGGTGGCGAAAATGGGTCAGAGGTCGCTGAAGAAGCCGTCGCCCTGGTTGCAGCACGTCGTCTCCGGCACCCAGCCGGGCGAGGTCTGCCTGGTGTGCGTTCCGCCTGCGGGCGGCGCCGCAGGTGCGTACTGGACCTGGACACAGTGGCTGCCACCGCGCATGGACCTGCTCCTCGTCCAGCCGCCCGGCCGCGAGGACCTCTGCGCCGAGCCGCCGGAGTGGACGCTCGGTCAACTGCGCCGGCAGTTCGAGCAGGCGATGGCCGCCCTGCCGGAAGTGCCCTTCGTCGTCCTCGGCCACAGCATGGGCAGCCTGATCGGCACGCACATCGCGACCTGGCTGGCTCCGGTGAGGGACGTGCGGCGGCTGATCGTCAGTTCGTACCGGCCGGATCCGGGCGAGAGCCGGTTCACCCGCGTGTTCCCGGGCGGCACGGTCGACAGCATCGACTTGGTGCAGTTCGCCGAACTGAGCGGCATCGGCCGTGCGGAATGGGAGGCCCTCCCCGCGGATTTCCGCGAGCCGCTCACCCGGCGCTGGTACGCGGACCTCGCGCTGTCCGCGGAGCTGCCCGTCCCGACGGAACCGGTCCTGGACTGCCCGGTGACCGCATGGCTCGGCGACCGCGACCTCATGGCCGCCGACGAGATGAAGGCCTGGTCGGAACTGACCTCGGCCACCTGCGAGGTGCAGTCGTGGCCGGGGGGCCACGACTACCTCTTCGCCCGTCCTTCGCCGGTGGCCAAGCGCCTGGTCGAGATCATCGACCTCGACACGCTGGGGTGAGGCTCTACGGCTCCGAGACCGCCAACCGGCTCTCCGGCGCGTTGCTCACCGGGCTGAACCGAGCATGCCCGCGCCGGTACTCGGTGGGGGAGATCCCGAACTCGCGGGCGAAGTGGGCGCGGAGGTTGGGGGCCGTGCCCAGGCCGCTCCGCTCGGCGACGAGGTCGACCGGCAGACCGGTCCGCTCCAGGAGCTCGCGCGCCCGGGACAAGCGCTGGTCGAGGAGCCAGCGGCTGGGAGTGGTGCCCAGCTCCGCCTGGAACCGGCGGATCAGGGTGCGCCCGGAGACTCCGGCCCGTGCGGCGATGGAGCGGACCCCGATCGGCTGGTCCAGCCGGGCCATGACCCATTCGAGGACTTCCCCGAGACCGGCGCCGCTCCGTGCGGCCGGTATCGGCGATTCCACGTACTGGGCCTGGCCGCCCGCCCTGTGCGGCGGGACGATCATCCGCCGCGCGACGGCGTTCGCGGCCTCGGCGCCGAGATCCTCGCGGATGAGGTGGAGGCAGAGGTCGATCCCGGCCATGAGACCGGCGCTGGTGAGCACGTCGGGATCGTTGGTGTAGAGGATGTTCGGGTCCACCTTCACGTCGGGGAACCGGCTGGCCAGGGTCGGCGTGTGCGTCCAATGGCTGGTGGCCGTACGGCCGTCGAGGACCCCGGCCGCGGCGAGCACGAAGGCGCCCGAGCAGAGCGAGACCATCCTGGCGCCCCGCGCACGGGCGGCGCGGACCGCGTCGAGGACCTCGGCCGGCGGATCGGCGTGCACGTCCCCGGTCCCGGGGACGACGACCGTGTCCGCGGTCGTCAGGGCGTCGAGTCCATGGGTGGCGCGCAACCCGAACGTGCCGGCCGGCCCCCCGTGATCGAACCAGGCGCGCAGCGCCACCGACGCCCCGGCGCCGCCCACGCCGCACAGCTGCACGTCGTACCAGTCTCCCCAGTGGCCGTCCGGTGGGGTGCCGAAGGTCTGGCACGCGAGCGCGACCTCGATCGCGGCCTGCTGATCAAGGAGCAGCACCGCCAGGGTGCCCGGAACTCTGGTCATGTCGCGAAACTATCGGATGATGGCAAAGGCGCCGCTCGAGATGACCTTGGCCGCTCTGTACGGTGCGGAAGGTGACAGTCCACAACACCGAATCCCCTGCGCCCACCCGAGTCGGCGTCCGGCGGTGGCGGATCCTGGCGATCGCCTCGGCCGCCCAATTCCTCGCCATCCTGGACCTGTTCGCGGTGAGCGTCGCCTTCCCGGCGCTGGAGAGAACGTTCGACGGCGCCGGTCTCGCCGAGGTCTCGTGGGTGCTCAACGCCTACACGATCGTGCTCGCGGCGATGCTGGTGCCGGCGGGCAGACTGGCCGACGACATCGGCCGCAAGCGCGCGTTCCTGCTGGGGATGACCTTGTTCGGGGTGGCCTCGGTGGGCTGTGCCGTCGCCCCGGTGCTGCCCGCGCTGGTGGTGGCGCGGATCGTGCAGGCCGCGGCGGCCGCGATTCTCATCCCGACCTCTCTCGGCCTCGCGCTCCCCGCCTTCCCGCAGCACGAACACGCGAAGGTGATGGGCATCTGGACCGCGGTCGCCGCGGCGGGCGCCGGATCCGGCCCCGTGGCAGGGGGGTTGCTGCTGGCCGCCGGATGGCGGTGGATCTTCCTGATCAACATTCCCGTCGTGGTGGTCGCCGTCCTGGCCGGACGCCGTGAACTCCCGGCCTCCCCGCGCGGCGCCCGCAAGCGCCTGGACCTCCTTGGGGCGGTTCTGGTCCTGGCCACCGTGGCCGGCCTGACGACCGTGTTCACCCAGGCCTCCGTCTGGGGCTACGGCTCCGCGGCCATCCTCGGGTGCGCCGCGGCGACCGTTCTGCTGGGGGTGCTGACGGTGCGTCACCTGCGCCGGGCCCCGGATCCGGTGATCAGCTTCGACCTGTTCCGGCACCGGCTGTTCACGGTCGCCGTCAGCGGCGTGTTCCTCTACTACCTGGCGTTCGCCGCGATGATCCTGGCTGCCACGCTCTTCCTCACCGGCCGCTGGCACTACTCGGTCGTGGCCGCGGCGCTTGCCATCGCGCCGATGCCGGCCAGCACCATGGCGACGGCGCCGCTGTCCGGCCGTATCGTCGCGCGGTTCGGCGCGCGAGCCTCGGCGGTGCTTGGCGGGCTGACCCTCGCGGCAGGGTGCGGCTGGTGGGCGCTGACGGCGACGGACCGGCCGCAGTACCTCGTCGTGTTCCTGCCCGGCGCGGTGCTCGCCGGCATCAGCACCGCACTCCTGCAGCCGCCGCTGTTCGGCTCGGCGGCCACCTTGCCGCCGGACCGGATCTCGCTGGCCACCGCCGTGCTCATGATGTCCCGTCAGATCGCGTCGGCCCTCGGCGTCGCGGTCCTCACCGCGATCCTCGGTCACCAGGCACTGCACGGCTTCCGCGTCGCCTGGCTGGCCATGTGCGGGGCCGCGCTGGCATCCGCGGTCGCCGGCCTCCGCTTCCACGCCCGCCCCGCCACCCGGCCCGCCCGAAGGAGCAGTGTGCGATGAACGGACCGTCCGCAGACACAGTCCCGTTCCGGATCAGCATCCCGGAGTCCGCCGCGGCCGATCTGCGGGACCGGCTGCGCCGGACCCGGTGGCCCGAACCCGAGACCGTCGACGACTGGTCGCAGGGCACCCGCCTGAGTTACGTACGGGAGCTGTGCCGGTACTGGACGCAGGAGTACGACTGGGCCGCGGCAGAGGCCCGGCTGAACCGGTTCGCGCAGTTCACCACCGAGATCGACGGGCTGCGGATCCACTTCCTCCACGTCCGCTCACCACACCCGGACGCGGTCCCGCTCCTGATCACGCACGGCTGGCCCAGCTCGGTCGCCGAGTTCCACAAGGTCATCGATCCGCTGGTGGATCCCGTCGCGTTCGGCGGCGACGCGGCCGACGCCTTCCACGTCGTGTGCCCGTCCCTGCCGGGCTTCGGGTTCAGCGGCAAACCGTCCGGGACCGGCTGGGGCACGGAACGGATCGCTGACGCGTGGGACCGGCTGATGAGCAGGCTCGGCTACGCGCGCTACGGGGCCCAGGGCGGTGACTGGGGCGCCCGGATCACGATGGCCCTCGGCAGAAGGCATCCCGAGAACGTCGTCGGCATCCACCTGAGCATGGTTCCGTTCCACGAGCCGGAGAACACCGCCGACCTCACCGGGAGGGAGCGCTCGGCTCTGGAGTCGCTCGCCCGGCACCGGGCCCAGGGGACGGCCTACGCCACCGTGATGGCCACCCGCCCGCAGAGCATCGGCTACGGCCTCACCGATTCGCCCGCCGCGCTCGCCGCGTGGATCGTCGAGAAGTTCCAGGCGTGGGGCGACTGCGACGGCGATCCCGGTACTGCCTTCACCCACGACGAGCTCCTCGACAACCTCACGCTGTACTGGATACCCGCCACCGGGGCGTCGGCGGCCCGCATCTACTGGGAGAGCTTCGCCGCCGCCACCGGCGACGACGGTCCCGTCCCGGTGCCGGCCGGCTGCTCCGTCTTCCCCGCGGACTACTACCGGCCGTCCCGGCGCCTCGCCGAGCCGCAGTTCCCCGACCTGCGGCACTGGAACGAACTCGACAAGGGCGGGCACTTCGCGGCCCTCGAACAGCCGTCGACGCTGGTGAGCGAGGTCCGGGCCGCCTTCAGGCTGTTCCGCTGACTCTCGGGGGGATGCCTCAGGGGTGCATGCGGGCGCCCTTCATCACCTTGTCGACCGCGTTGCGCGGCCCGTACACGGCGACGCCGACCAGATCCAGCTGATCGCCCGGCACGGCCCGTACCGCCGCCCGGTTGTCACGGTCGTTGCCGGTGGCGAAGAGGTCGGAGGTGAAGACCGCCCGGGGCAGTGCGCGGCTCAGCGCACGGCCGTGCGCCGCCGTCACCGCCTCCTTCGTCCCCTCGAAGACCATCACCGGCTGGCGGAACATCGGCAGGTACGGGGTGCCGTCGGCGTCGGCGTACGGCTCGCCGATCACCTCGGGGTCCTGCGTGCCGAGGCCGCTGACCAGGAACGCGGTGACGTTCAGCCGCTGCCAGGTCTCCAGGTCCTCCCGCAGGATCACTGCGATCTTGGTGTCGAAACGTACGGGCGCGCTCTGCGTGGTGTCGGTCGTCATGCGACAAGGCTGCCGACCGCCCGGCCGCCCGGTCTTGTACGTTCTTGGCATGTCGTCCCCGCAGGAGGTCTCCGCGTGGCGCCCGCAGGTGCCGGGCGTCGTGGAGGTCTTCCACGCGCACTTCACCGAGCACGCGTACCCGATGCACGTGCACGACGTGTGGACGCTGCTCATCGTCGACGACGGCGCCGTCCGCTACGACCTGGACCGCCGCGAACGCGGCACCCCGCGGGACACCGTGTCGCTGCTGCCGCCCCAGGTGCCGCACAACGGCTCCCCGGCCACCGCGCACGGCTTCCGCAAGCGGGTGCTGTATCTGGACGCGCCCCTCCTCGACGACAGCCTCATCGGCCCGGCGGTGGACGACCCCGACATCACCGACCCGCTGCTGCGCCGGCGCATCGGACAGCTGCACGCGGCCCTTGCGCGGCGCGGCGACGAGTTGGAGGCCGAGAGCCGCCTCGCCCTGGTCGGCGAGCGGCTCCGTGGCCACCTCAGGCCCCGGCTCGCCGCGGCCCGTCCGGAGCAGGTCCGCGGGGTGGCGCACAGCTTGCGGGAGCTCCTCGACGAGCGGCTGCTGAGCGGTGTGACCCTGGACGAGGCGGCACAGCGGGTGCACGCCCACCCCACCCACCTGGTCCGGGCGTTCAGTGCCGCCTTCGGCATCGCCCCGCACCAGTACCTGATGGCCCGCAGGGTCGAGCGCGCCCGGCGACTGCTCCTCGACGGCAGGCCGCCCACCGAGGTGGCGGCGGAGGTCGGCTTCTACGACCAGGCCCATCTGACCCGGCACTTCAAACGGGTCGTGGGCATTCCCCCCGGCCGCTACGCAGGCAAGCGTGCCGGACCGGCCGGGACCAGGCGTGCCGGACCGGCCGGAACGGCCCCCTCCGCCGTACGACAAGACGGGTGAGGGCGAGTATTCTCGGGGTAGGTAGGAGCCGACGCCGCAGCGGGCTCCGAAGAGCAGTGCCCTCTCAAGGCCCGTCGCCCGGCACGGACGACGCGAGCCCCCTCCGGCCGAGCGGGACGGACCGCCCCGGATCGGCCCGGAAACCCGGCAGCCACCTGTCTGCTGCCACCGCCCCGAGTCCTGGTTCGGCCGCGTGACGACGTTCGGTGCGCGCGGCCCTGTCCGCACCCAAGAACCACCTAACTGGAGGTGGACGCAGTGGCAACGTCTCCCATGTCCCCGTCCTCCATGGAAACGCACCCGGACATCGCCGACATACGCGCGCGTCACGAGAGCGCCGAACGTGCGGCGAGCTCTCCGAAAGTGCAGGCCATCGACACGCTGGCCTTCCTGACGGGGCTCTACCTGGCCGCCTCGCCCTGGATAGCGGGGTTCAACGGCCTGACCCGCCTCACGGTCACCAACCTGATCGTCGGCATCGCCTACGCCCTCCTGATGAGCGGCGGCTTCGGCCGTGCCTACGACCGCACGCACAGCATGGCGTGGGCCGCCTGCGCGCTGGGCGTGTGGACGATCGTGGCCCCGTGGGTCGTGGCGGGTGACGTCAGCACCACGAGGACCGTGGTCAGCAACGTCATCACCGGTTGTGTCGCTCTCCTGCTCGCCCTGGCCGCCAGCGCGGCCGCCCGGCAGGGAGAGCCCGGCGCGAGCCGAGGCAAGGGAGGGATGTACCGAGCGGGTCCCGGCTGACCGGCCGAACCGGAACGGGTCCCGCGGGCGCCGCGGGACCCGTTCTCTCATGGCGCCCGGTGCCCGTCGTGCGGCGTCCTTGCCAGCGCGCGGGTGCCCGCGGCGCAGCTCTCCCGCAGTTCGGCGAGTTCGGCGGCGGTCAGCTGCCCCGCCGCGGAGCCGCGGCGGCCGCCGTCGAGCAGGGCGCACGCGCCGTCCAGCCACCGCGGGGACGGCTCGACCCCGACGAACGCGGCGAGGCGGATGAGCTCATCGCGGGGCGCGTCGAGGAGGTCCTCGTAGCCGAGCGTCATGCGCTGAGCGGCGGGCAGCCCGTCGATGAACCGCGTGCCCTGGACGACGAGTTCGGACCAGAGGGTGCCGAAGCGCCGCAGGGGGAGCTCCCGGTCCCGTACGAGGGCGGGATCGAAGCGCTCGCCGAGCAGGAGGGCCAACTCCGGCGGGAGCGAACGGACCTGGTCGGCCGTCATGTCCGCGAAGTCCTCGACACCCGTCCGTTCCCTGATCTCGCGCATCAACGTGATCACCCGGTACCCGGGGTGACGGCTCATGGAGAGGGCACAGTCCGGCCCGTCACGGAAGAGGTGCACGAACTTCGCGTACGGGAAGGCGGCCCGCAGCCCCGGCGCCCACCCCGTCGAGTATCCGGAGCGCTCCACGACGGCGGTGCGCCCGAACCACGTGCCGAGCAGCTCGAAGAGGGCTTCGTGATGGCGGGCGGCGGTCCGGACGGGCCAGTCGACGACCGCGGCGCGGATCTCGTCGAGCAGGCCGTCGGGGTCGTCGGTGAGGTGGGGCAGCACCATGAGGGAGAGCGCGGGGATGCCGGTCTCCGCCGCGTACCGTCCGGGACTGCGGGTGTAGAGGAACTCGGGCATCGGCAGCCCGCTGCGGAGCATGCCCGCGAAGTACGACGTGGGCCGGTAGAGGGCGTCCCAGAACTCCGCACCCGACAACTGGCCTTCGGGGAAGGCCACTTCGCCGACGGAGGCCATGTACTCGTTGAGGCTGAGTACGTCGGGGTGCGTGTTGAGGATGCGGGACAGCGCCGTGGAGCCGCTGCGGCCCGTACCGATGACGAAGGTCAAGCTGCGCAAGGTCACTCTCCGGGAGCACGGGCGGGAATTCCAGGGCTCCGGGCACCTCAGCACACTCGGGCGGAGGGCGCCAGACGGCAGGGGGAGTTACGGCCGCGGCCTCGGCCGCCCGGCCGTCACCGGCCGTCCCGTGCCGTCGTGGGGAAGGCCTGCTCGGTCCAGATGGTCTTGCCGGAGCGCATATAGCGTGTGCCCCACCTCTGGACGAGCTGCGCCACGATGAAGAGGCCGCGGCCGCCCTCGTCGTCCTCGCCGCTGTGCCGCAGGTGCGGTGAGGTGTGGCCCGTGTCGGCGACCTCGCACAGCAGGGTGCGGTCACGGATCAGACGCACCTGGACCGGCCCTTCCGCGTACCTGACCGCGTTGGTCACCAGCTCGCTGACGACGAGCTCGGTCGTGAACGACAGCTCTTCGAGGCCCCAGCGGCACAACTGGCCGGTGGTCAGGTCCCGGGCCCGGCCCACGGCGACGGGCTCCGCGGGCAGCTCCCACTCGGCGACCTGCGACGTGTCGAGCTCACGGGTGCGGACGAGCAGCAGGGCCGTGTCGTCGGCCGTCGAACCGCCCGGCACGAGCTCCGCCACTGCCCGGTCGCACAGTTCTTCCAGGGACGCGTGCCGGTCGCCCAGCACGCGTCCCAAGGTGTCGAGTCCGTGGTCGATGTCGCGGTCGCGCGCTTCGACCAGACCGTCCGTGAAGAGGGCCAGCAGGCTGCCCACCGGCAGCTCGATCTCCATGGACTCGAAGGGCAGACCGCCGAGGCCCAGCGGCGGGCCGGCCGGCAGGTCGGGGAAGGACACCTGCCCGTCCGGATCGACGACCGCCGGAGGCAGGTGCCCGGCCCTGGCCATGACGCAGCGCCGCGAGACCGGGTCGTAGACCGCGTAGAGGCAGGTCGCTCCGGTGGTCACATCGGCGTACGCGCCGTCGGGCGCCCCCTGTTCGTTCCACTGTTCGTCCCCCGTCTGCGCCACCAGATCGTCGAGCCGCGAAAGCAGCTCGACGGGGTCCAGGTCCATCTGGGCGAACGCGCGTACGGTCGTCCGCAGCCGGCCCATCGTGGCGGCGGCCTGCAGACCGTGGCCGACCACGTCGCCGACCACGAGCCCGACCCGGGTCCCGGACAGCGGGATGACGTCGAACCAGTCACCGCCCACCCCTGTCACGTCGTCCGTGGGCAGATAGCGGTGGGCCACGTCGACCGCCGACTGCTCCGGCACCTGCCGGGGCAGCAACTGGCGCTGGAGGACCAGGGAGGCGGTGCGTTCACGCGTGAAGCGGCGTGCGTTGTCGACCGACACGGCGGTCCGGGCGGCCAACTCGTCGGCCAGCGCCACTTCGCCGCTGTCGAAGGTGGCCGCGGGCCCGCGCAGGAACGTGACGAGTCCCAGGACGCTGTTCCCGGCCCGCAGCGGAACGACCAGGGTGGCGTCCTGGAGGACGAGCCCGCCCGAGGAGAGACAGCGGTCCTGCGGAGAACCGGGCGGGTACCGTACCGGCGGGTGGTCCCGGCCTCTTTCCTCATGGGTGTCCTCGGCCGGGCTGCGGGCGACCCGCACCAGGGACATCGACGCCGACCCGCCGGTGGCCGGAACTTCGCCCTCCAGCACCGCCCGCGCGAGGTCGACCGTGACGGTGGCGGCGAAATCCGGCACGGCCACCTCGGTGATCTTCTCGGCCGTGGCGAGGACGTCGAGGGCGGTCCCGATGCCGCGGCCCGCCTCGACGAGCAGGGCAAGGCGCCGCTGGGCCCGGTAGCGGTCGGTGATGTCGAAGGCGTCCTCGCACACGCCGAAGACGTGACCGTCGGCGTCCTGGAGCCGGTAGTAGGCGCAGGACCAGAGGTGGTCCGTGTCCGGGTCGCTGGGCGGCCGCCCCTCGAAGTGCAGGTCCAGGAACGGCTCGCCGGTGTCGAGGACGTGGCGCATGACCGCGTCGAGGGTGGGCGGGTGCCCCCTGGTCACGAACCTCCCCGCCGAGTACAGCTCATCGGCCCGGGAGCCGCGGAACTCGGCGAGAGGGCGTCCCATGTCCTGCTCGTACGCCGCGTTGCACCAGGTCAGACGCAGATCGGTGTCGTAGATGGCGAGGCCGACGGGTGACTGGGTGGTCAGCCCGTGCAACAGCGCCTGCCGGGCTTCCCACCAGCGCAGATCCGTCAGCTCCGTCGCGACGAGGACGCGCAGCGGAGCACCGGCGCCCGCCAGCGGGCAGACCGCGACGGCCACGATCAGCTCGCGCCCGTCCCGGTGCCGGACCACGCGGATCTCGTCGCCCCGGAACCCGGGAGGGAGAGGGGGAACGGTGGGCGCCGTGCCGGGCGGTGACAGGAGCGTGGACAGGGGCCGGCCGACGATCTCCTGCTGCGGGTAGCCGAGGAGCTGTGTCGCGGCGGCACTCCACCCGACGACCGTGTCCCGGGCGTCGACGATCGCCGTGGCCGCCCTGGTGATGTCGAGGGGGCCACGAAAGTCGACACTCCGCTCCGCGTTCCAGGCCGTCATGGCGCCACACCAGCCGCGTTCATTGCCTACAGAATCCGCCGTCCTCGGTGCGGGCACAACCGCGGCACGCCCAATCGCCGCCGCCCGGGGCGACAGGACGCCGCGTCCGGGCACGCTACCGCCCGGCGGGCCCGCTGAGTGAGGTGCCCCGTTCCTCCTCCAGCTGTCGCAGGCAGTCGTCCCACCGCCTGCGTCGCTCGGCGAGCTCCTGTTCCCACCACGCGGTGCCGCGTTCCCCCAGCCCTGTCTTCGCCAGCTGCACGCGGGCCCGCGCGGCCTTGCGGGCCGCTTCGTCGTCGCCCGCGGCGGCCACGGCCCTGCGGGCCGCCATCAGGTGGTGGACGAGGCGCTCCTTCACGTCGTCGGGCACGCGGGGGTCGGTCGCCCGCCAACGGCGGCCCTTGACGATGATGAAGTGGCCGTCCTCGGTGTATTCACGGTTCTCTGCCGCCATGAGGTCATCATGGCCACCGCGCACGGTGTCATCACGATCGCCACGTCGGCGAGCACTCCCGATGGGACAGACACCGCGGGCATTCCCTGTCCGGCAGTCGTCGGCCGTCGGACGAAGCCGAGGTCTGACAGCCGACGACTGCCGCCCGCCCCTCAGACCTCCGCCACAGCCTCCAGCGGGCTCAGCCCCGCCGCCCGGCGGGCCGGAAGCGTGGCCGCGAGTGCGCCGGTCGCCAGGGATGCCAGGCATACGAGTACCAGCGTTCCCCACGGGACCGACAGCGCGTACTGCTCCATCGCGCCGTTGGCCAGTGCGCCGACCGCCCACGCCCCGAACACCCCGCCCACCAGGCCGAGGAGCGTGCCGAACGCGGCCACGGTGACTGCCTCCAGGCGGATCATCCGCCGGATTGCGGAGCGGTCCATGCCGATGGCGCGCAGCACACCGATCTCGCGGGTGCGCTCCGCGACCGACATGGCCAGGGTGTTGACGATGCCGAGCGCGGAGATCACGACACCGATGACAAGGAGGCCGTACATCAGCGTCAGCAGGTTGCCCACGGCACCGGCCGCCTCGCGCACGAGTTCCTCGCGGTCCTGCACCTTCAGGAGCGGGCTGGCGCCCACGGCGGTACGCAGCCGGTCCTGGGTCCGTGCGGTCGCGCCGTCGTCGGTGCGCACGAGGATCCGCTGCACGGAGCCGGGCTTGAAGCTGTGGTGCCGCACCTCGCTACGGGCGCCCAGCGCGTCCTGCGCCGTGGGGTTGTCCCGGTAGACGCCGACGACGGTGTAGTGCGTGACCTGCTGGTCGCGGCCCATCGACGCGGTGAGCCTGTCGCCCGCGCCCACGCCTTCTTCCCGCGCGAGGCCGCTGGAGAGGGCGATCCGGCCCGGCCCGAGGTCGTCGAGCGAGCCGTCGACGAAGTCGAGCTTCATGGTGGCGGCGGCCGACCGCGGGTCGACGCCGGAGACCGCTCGGACGCGGCCGCCGACGAACAGGGTGGAGTCCGAGACCGCGGCGGCGGTCCGCACCCCGGGGGTGTCGGCCACCCGCCGGACGGCGGCCTTGTCGATGCCGCTCGTGGGGGTGCGGGTACCGATCACGTAGTCGGCGCCGAGCCCTGCCGCGCTCTGGCGGTCGAGGGCCTGGGCGGTGGAGTTCCCGATGACGGCGAGCCCGGCGACCAGCGCCGTACTGATCATCAAGGTGGCGGCGGTGGCTGCGGTGCGCCGCGGGTCGCGCAGCGCGTTCTCCCGCGCGAGATGGCCGACGGCGCCGAAGCGTCCGGTGAGGCGTCCGGCAAGCCGGATCACGGGAGCGGCGAACAGCGGCGAAAGGACGATCATGGCGACGACCAGGACGGCGCAGCCGAGCATCGCGCTCCGCAGGTTCTCCTCCGAAGCGTCTTCGGCCCCGGTGAGCGACACCAGGAGACCGGCACCGACGACGAGGAGCGCGAGCCCCAGTACACCGCGGCGGCGGGATCGCGCGGCGGAGGGCGGCTGTTCGGCCACCCGCAGCGCCTCGACGGGAGCGATCCCGGCCGCCCTGCGCGCGGGCAGCCACGCGGCGAGAACGGTGACGCCCACCCCCACGCCAAGAGCCGCGAGAACGGGCCGCGCGCCGATCACCAGCGGCCCGTCGGGCAGGGTGTCGCCGGTGGTGCCCAGGACGTCGGGCAGTACGGCGGCGAAGCCCAGACCGAGCAGGAAACCGGCCGCCGACGCGACGAGACCGATCAGCAGGGCCTCCAGGAGGACCGAGCGCACCACCTGGCGGCGCCCCGCGCCGATCGCCCGCAGCAGCGCGATCTCCCGGGTACGCCGGGACACCAGCATGGTGAAGGTGTTGACGACGAGGAACGAGCCGATGAAGAGCGACACCCCGGCGAAGATCATGGGCATCTTCCGGTAGCCGCGGGTCATGGTGTCGACGTTCGTCGCCTGCTGCTCGGCCTGCGCGCCGCCCGTGATCGCCTGGGCCCGGTCGGTCGGCAGGACGTCCTCGACGCGGCGGGAGAGTGCGAACTGGTCGGTGCCGCCCGCGGCGGATACGTCGATGCCGGTGTAGTGGTCGGGGGACGCGAACAGCCGCTGGGCGCTGGCCTTGTCGAACAGGACGAGGGTGCCGCCGGCCGTCACCCGCGTGTCGTGGGTGGTCACGGTGCCGACAAGTCGCTTCTTCATGACGGGGCCGTCGGTGGCCACCGTGACCATGTCACCGATGCGGAGGTGCCCGGCGGACGCGGTCCCGCTGTCCACGGCCAACTCCGCGCCGTTGCGCGGGGCGTGGCCCTCGGCCAGGGGGTACCGGCTGTCCTTGCCGTCCTTGCCCGGTACGTAGGCGGAGCCCAGGTTGGCCCACGCCTTGCCGGCCCGCAGCGGCGTGCCGTCCGCCGCGTTCAGGACGGCCGAACCGTCGGCCGTGGGGCGCACGGCGGTGACACCGGGGAGGCCCGCCAGCTTCCTCACCAGGGCGTCGTCCAGTGCGGGGGAGTGCTCGTCGACGGGGGTGCCCGGAGGCGGGTCCTGCGGGGTCACGCTGACGGCGATCCCGGCGATATTCTGCGAGGCGGCGGCGCGGTAGGCCGCGGCCGAGGAGTCGGCGAAGACGAGGGTGCCGCTGACGAACGCGACACCCAGGCAGACCGCGAGGACGGTCATGGCCAGACGGGCCTTGTGCGCGAAGACGTTGCGCAGAGCGGTACGGAACATACGAGGCGGATCCTGGGGGAGGGCTTGCCGGGAGAGAGCCAGCGAGCGGTTGGCTGGTGCAGTGCAGTGCAGTGCAGTGCGGGGGCGGTTGCCCTGGGGCGCCGATGGGGCCGGGTGTGCCGCGCCGGTGCGGCGGCCGCGGCGGAGAGGCGCGGCCCGTCAGCTGGTGCGAGGGCCGGTGTCGAGCGTCTTCATCAGGTCAAGGACCCGCTCCGGCGTCGGCTGCTCCATCTCGTCGACGAGCCGGCCGTCGGCCAGGAAGACCACGCGGTCCGCGTAGCCGGCGGCGACGGGGTCGTGGGTGACCACGACCACGGTCCGGCCCAGCTCGCGCACCGAATCGCGCAGGAAGCCGAGCACCTCGGCCCCGGCACGCGAGTCGAGATTGCCGGTGGGCTCGTCGCCGAAGACGATGCCCGGCCGGGAGGCCAGCGCGCGGGCCACCGCCACGCGCTGCTGCTGCCCGCCGGACAGCTGCCCGGGGCGGTGGTCGAGACGCTCGGCGAGACCGACCATGGACACCACGCGCCGCAGCCACTCCTCGTCGGGGCGGCGGCCCGCGATGCTCAGCGGCAGCGTGATGTTCTCGATCGCGGTCAGGGTCGGCAGCAGATTGAACGCCTGGAAGATGAAGCCGATCCGGTCACGGCGCAGCTCCGTCAGCTGCCGGTCGTTCAGCGTGCTGAGCTCGGTCGTGCCGATGCGTACGGAGCCGGAGCTGACCGAATCGAGTCCGGCGGCGCAGTGCATCAGGGTGGACTTGCCGGAGCCCGAGGGACCCATGATCGCGGTGAACTCGCCCTCCCGGAAGGAGATGCTGACCCGGTCCAGGGCGACGACGCGGGTGTCGCCGCTGCCGTAGACCTTCGACAGGTCGGTGGTGGCGGCCGCGATTCCGGTGCTCGCGTGCAGATGATGCGGGGCATGCCGCTGGTGCGGGGCGAAGGGGCCGGGATTCACAGGGTGACTCCTCGTCGGTGCGGAAGGTGCACGTCGAAGGGTGCCCGGGGAACGTATCGGCGCCTGGGCCGTGATGTATCGGTCACGGCTTTGCTGCGCGGCGGTTGTGTAGCGGGCGTAGCGCAGCGGGAGGGGGTGGGTGCGCCGCGCGGGTCAGTCCGGCAGGCGCAGAGTGGCGACCGCGCCGCCGTCCGGGGCGTTGTCCAGGCGCAGTTCGGCGCCGAGCAGCCGTGCCTGGCCCAGCGCGATGGTCAGACCGAGGCCGTGTCCCGAGCCGCGCTCCGCCGCGCCCGTGTGGAAGCGCCGCGGCCCGTCGCGGAGTACCTCAGGGGGAAAGCCGGGGCCGTGGTCGCGTACGACGACGGTGTGTCCCCCGACGGTCACCCGCACCGGCGCCGCACCGTGCCGGTGGGCGTTGACGACGAGGTTGCTGACGATGCGTTCGAGGCGACGTGGGTCCGTCTCGACGGTCTGCGCCGACCGCACCCGCGCAGCCTCGTCCTCCGGCCCTTCGCCGACCGCGGCCTCGCCGACCGCGACCTCGGCGACCGCGACCTCGGTGTCCAGGCCGGTGCGCACCACCGCTTCGGAGACGACCGCCCCGAGTGGGACATGGGCACGGACCGGCTGTTCGGCCCCCGCGTCGAGGCGGGAGATCTCGAGGAGGTCCTCGACCAGTCCGCGCAGATCACGCACCCGGGCCCGCAGCAGGTCCTCCGTCTCACCCGCGGGCAGCAGGTCCGCGGCGGCCAGCAGACCGCCGACCGGGGTACGCAGTTCGTGGGCCACGTCCGCGGTGAAACGGCGCTCGGAGCGGAGCTGCCGGGCGAGGTTGTCGGCCATGAGGTCGACGGTGGCGGCGATGTCGTCCACCTCGTCGCGGCCCTTGGCGGGCCCGGTCCTGGCGTCCAGGTCCCCCGCGGAGATCCGGCTGGCCGTCTCGGAGACCCGTCGCAGCCGCCGGCCGAGCAGCCCGGCACCGTACACCGCCACGGGAACGGCCGCCGCGAGCGCCACCAGCGAGGCCACCACCATGACCACGTCGAGCCGGCGCAGCTCGTGCAGTTCCGGGCTCATGTTGATCCGGACGGCAAGGACCCGGCTGCCCGGCCCGCCGACCCGCTGGGCGCCCCAGTAGCTGGGCCCGAGGTTGTCCTCGACGCGTCCGTCGAAGGCCGTGTGCCGCTCGCCGTCGGCCGGGTGGCGCAGTGCGGCGGGCAGGTCGTCCGGATCCAGCTCGGCCCCGTCGGCCAGCGTTCCGGTGCGCCGGTAGGTGTCCATCGCGGAGTAGACGGTGTTGAAGGCGTTCGCGTCCGCCCGGCCGCGGATGTCCCGCGCGGTCCACGCATGCACCAGCACGCCCACGACCGCCGCGACGAGACAGGCCGTGGCCGCGGCCAGCGCCGCGATCTTCCAGCGCAGGGCCACCCGGACCGGCCGCGGCCGGCGGAACGACGGCACGGGGCTCAGCGCCTGAGCTTGTAGCCGAAACCGCGGACCGTCTCGATGCGGTCCCGTCCCAGCTTGCCGCGCAGCCGCTGCACACACAGGTCCACGACCCGGCTGTCGCCGTCCCAGCCGTAGTCCCAGACGTTGCGCAGCAGCGTGTGCCGTTCCAGCACGATCCCCGGGTGGGCAGCGAACTCGAGGAGCAGCTTCAGTTCGGTGGGGGTGAGGGCCACCGGACGCCCGGACACAGTCACCTCCAGGCCTCCCGTGTCGATGCTCAGATCCCCGAAGACCAGCACCCTCTCCTCGGGCGGCGGCGTCCCCTCGCCCGCGGTCGGGCCGGGCCCCGGGCCGAGCCCCGGGGCGGGGGCGTACGTCGCCCGGCGCAGCAGCGAGCGGATGCGGGCCACCAGGACGTAGGTGTCCACGGGCTTGACCACGTAGTCGTCCGCCCCGGCCTCCAGACCGGCGACGACATCGAGTCCGTCGCCGCGCGCGGACATCATCAGGACCGGCACCAGGCTGGTCTCGCGGACCCTGCGGCACAGCCCGATCCCGTCGAGGCCGGGCAGCATGACGTCCAGAATGAGCAGGTCGAACCGCTCGTCCCGGAAGAGTTCGAGCCCCGCGAGGCCGTCCGCCGCGACCTCGACCCCGTACCCGTAGCGCTCCAGGGCGACGGCGAAGGACCGGCGCATCAGATCGTCGTCCTCCACCAGCAGCACACGGACGGGCTGCGGGGAGGCCGGAGCCGGGGCGGACGACGACACGGGTGGATCACTCCTGCGCGGAAGGGGTGGAAGAGGCGGGTGGGCCGGACGACCTGAAAGGAACGATGACGACCTCAAAGGAACGATATGGCAGACAACGGGCTCGGCAACTTCCATCGGGGCCGGAGCGCCCGATCGATGGGGGACCAAGCGCTGCGTGATACCCACTGGATACAAACCCGCCCCAAGTACCTCACCGCTCTGCCCCCGCCACTCAGGTGGCAAGGTAGGGGCGCCCGCACCCGCTCGACGGAAGAGAGCCCCCGGCATGGCCGTCATCCACCGCACCTCCGTTGAACCGAGCAAGCTGGAACTGCTCGGCTCCTGGCTCCCCGCACGCCCGTGGTACCGCGGCGCGGGCGAACCGCAGCTGGTCACGTCCGGCGGCTTCCGTCTCGATGACCCGGAGGGGGCGGTGGGCATGGAGTTCATCGTGGTCACCGATACGTCCGGCGCCGAGGCGACCGCGTATCTAGTGCCGCTCACCTATCGCGGCGCCCCGCTCGACGGCGCGGAGCACGCCCTCGTGGGCACGATGGAGCACGGGGTGCTGGGCCGGCGCTGGGCCTACGACGGCTGCCACGACCCGGTGCTGGTCGCCCAGTTGCTCGCGCTGGTCGAGGGCCGGGTACAGGCCCAGGACCAGAACATCAGTGACGCCCCCGACCGGGAGGTCACCTCCTCATACACCGGTGAGGGCCCGGCCGCCCCGGTCCCGCCTCTTCCCGCGACTCCCGCAACCGACGACCAGGAAGGCACGACGCTGCCCCTCCCGCACGGCGCGCTCCTCCACCTGTGCCGGGTCCTGCAACCCGCCGGGAACGGCAACCCCCTGCCTCCCCAGGGAGCAGCCGGGCACATCGCCGGTTCCTGGCAAGGGCTCGACGGCGCCCGCGCGCGGGGACTGTTCGCCACCCTGCGCACGGGCACCCCGAACCCCGGCTAGGCCCTGTCGTCAAACTCGCGTCTGCCTCGTGACGCCTGGCACGCACGCTCGCCGCGTTGTCGGGCTCATCCCGGTACGCCCAGTACCGGGACTG
>NZ_JBHVZA010000045.1:0-46603 GCF_042880275.1 Streptomyces sp. NPDC058308 | reverse complement strand
GCCAGCTTGTCGTTGTCGTCGACCGCGCCGACGGTCAGGGCGGCGTCCGCGCTGCCGGGCGAGCCGACGGAGCCGGGCCTGCCGTCGTTGCCCGCGGCGATCGCGAAGAGGATGCCCTTGTCCTTGGAGACCTTGTCGACCTGCGCTTCGAGGGGGTCGACACCGGGGGTGTCGACGCCGCCGAGGCTGAGGTTGACGACGTCGGCGCCTTCGGCGGCCGCCCAGTCCATGGCGGCGATGATGCCGGAGTCGTCGCCGTAGCCGTCGTCGCCGAGGACCTTGCCGTTGAGGAGCTTGGCGCCGGGTGCGACGCCCTTGAACTTGCCGCCGGACTTGGCGCCCGTACCGGCCGCGATGGACGCGACGTGGGTGCCGTGGCCGTAGTGGTCCTTGGCGGTGGCCGACTGCGAGAAGTTCTTCTCGGCGACCACCTGGTCCTTGAGGTCCGGGTGGGTGGCGTCGATGCCCGTGTCCAGCACGGCGATCTTGACGCCCTTGCCGTCGTACCCGGCGGCCCAGGCCTTGTCGGCGCCGATCTGCTTGACGCTCTTGTCGAGGCTCGCCTTGCGGACGCCGTCCAGCCAGACGTGGCTGATGCCGGACGCCGCGGTGCGGGCGCCTTCCTTGCCGCTGGTGAGCGCGGCCCACAGGTCGGTCGCGTCCTGCTTGGGCGTGGTGACGGCGTCGGCGTTCAGCGACTTCAGGGTCCGGCGGACCGTGGTGTCGCCCGCGGCGCGGACGTCGGCCCTGGCGCTGCCGGCGGCCCCCTTGTAGCCGACGATGACCTTGAGGCCCTTGTGCTGGGCCGCACGGTTGCGCTTCTTGTTCAACTCCGTGACGTCGAACAGGCGTTGGTCGACCTTGCCGTCCGCTATCAGGCGCCGCGCGTCGGCGGGTATCAGCAGCGTGTGGCCGCCGGTGCGCCGCAGCTGTACGGGTATGTGTTCCCGTCCCTTGGCGCGGTCGAGCCCGATCACACGGCCGCCGGCGTCGAGGACGGCCCGGTCTCCGGTGATCAGCGTGAGGTGGGTCGTGCCGGTGGACGTGCCGACCGGGCCCCCCGCCGTGGCCGCCTGTCCCTCCGTGGCCGGGTCCGCGGATGCCGGGCTGGTCATGCCCGCCGCGAGGGCCACGGCCACCGCTGCGGCGATGCCGGCTCCGTACGCTCTCTTCACTTGTCTGTGCAAGTCTCCCCCTGGAGGTTAAGGGGCAGCCGCCCCTCGGACATCGAAGTATGCCGAGAGGCGAACACCTGCTCAATAGTGAGACAGAAGTGCAGAGTTGGCGCGACCGAAATTCATTCCGCCGTTACGCCGGCTGGCCGGATCAGGTCAATTCCGGAATGCGGATCGACCCATTCCCCGGGGCCCCGAATACGCGAGAGCGGCCCGCACCCCCGCAGGGGCACGGGCCGCTGTCGTGCACGACGACGACCGTGGGCCGTGGATCAGACGGCGGAGCCGGCCTTCCACTGCGCCCAGTCCATGTTCCAGCCGTTGAGGCCGTTGTCCGGCGCGACGACCTTGTCGCCGGTGTTACGGACGTCGACGACGTCACCGGTGATGGAGTTCTCGTAGAACCAGGAGCCCGGGGTGCTCTTGTCGTTCGCGCCCTTGGCGTCCTGCAGGCCGATGCAGCCGTGGCTGGTGTTGGCGCCGCCGAAGATCGAGGGCGAGCCCCAGTAGTTGCCGTGGATGAACGTGCCGGAGTTCGACAGACGCATGGCGTGCGGCACGTCCTTGATGTCGTACTCGCCCTTGCCGTCGCCGTCCTTGAAGCCGACGGTCGCGCCGTCCATGCGGGTCTCCTTGAACTTCTCGGAGATCACCATCTTGCCGTTGTACGTCTTGTTCTGGGGCGAGCCCGCGGAGATCGGAATGGTCTTCACGACCTTGCCGTCCCGCATGACCTTCATCTGCTTCGTCTTGGCGTCGACGATGGAGACCTGGTTGCGGCCGACCTTGAACTGCACGGTCTTCTGCTGCACGCCGTAGACGCCGTCGGCGCCCTCGACGCCGTCGAGGTTCAGCTTCAGCGTGACCGTGGAGTTGCCCTTCCAGTAGTCCTCGGGGCGGAAGTCCAGGCGGTTGTTGCCGAACCAGTGCCCGACGATCTCCTGCCCGCCGGTGGAGGACACCTTGACCGCGGACTGGACTTCCTTCTTGTTGGTGATCGCCTTGTCGAAGTTGATCGACACGGGCATCCCGACACCGACCGTGGAGCCGTCCTCGGGGGTGAAGTTCCCGATGAAGCTGTTGGCCTTCGAGACGGTCGTGAACGCCGAGTTCTCGTGCGCCTTGCGGCCCTCGGAATCCTGGGCGGTCGCCGAGATCTTGTACTTGGTGGCGCGCTCGAGCTGGCCGGTGGGCTTCCAGCTCTTCTTGTCCGCGGCTATCTGCCCCTTGACGGCGGCGCCGCCGTCGGCGGGCGTCATCGTCACCTCCGTGAGGGTGCCCTCGCTGACGGTGACCTTGGCCGCGCTGTTGATGCTGGCGTTGTCGGAGCCGTTCTTCGGCGCGATCTTGATCTGGGCGGCGGAGGACTTCTTGGCGGCCGCCTCGTCGACCTGGTTCTGCGACTCCTTGCCGCCCGAAGCCTTGTCGCCGTCGTCGCTGCTGCACGCCGAGAGCACGAGCACGCCGCCCACGAGGGCGGACACGGCTGCGACGCCCTTGCGTCCACGCCCGAGCTTGCGACGCCTACTGTCCGTCATCACACGCATCTCCATAGTTGCCGAATCCCCAAGTCAACCCCCGAGAGTCCCCCGTAACCCCGCATAACGTCCTGCCCGGTTCGTCCCGTTCCACTATCGCGAAGAGTGTGGGGAACACCACGTTCGCGGTACTGGACTGACCCCGGCCGACCACCGTGCACGGTGAGACGACTGAACCCCGGGCGGCGGTTGCTGCCCGGGGTTCCCGTTTCCGGATTCTTCAATCCGGGCTACAGCTCGTCGTCCTCGGCGTCATCATCCTCGTCCGGCTCCCAATCCGGCGAATCGGGGTCGTAGTCGATCATCTCGCTGCTCCACGAGGCCTGCGTGAGCTCGGTCCCGGGCACCTGGCTGACCAGGTCGAAGGGGTCCACGAGGTAGGCAAGCGCCTCGGCGACGTCCTCCTGCACGGCGGCCTCGGCGTGCGCCCGCTCCTCCGAGGGCATCTGCTCGTCCTCGGCGATATGGCCGAGCGCTGCCGCGGTCAGCTTCTCGGCGTCACCGACCTCGACGACCATTTCGACCCTGAGCCGTACAAACCGTGATGTCTCGTCTCCACTCATACGACGGAGCGTACGGCCCGTCGGCTTCGCGACTTTCCCGCGACCCGCACCTTTCATTAGCATCGCCCCACACGGCCAATTCGCCAGCGCCACAAGGGGGATCCGATTCCGTGTCCGCACGCCGATCGTTGCTGACCACAGCCGCCGCCGGAGCCCTGCTCGGCGCCCTGTGCTTCGTCCCCTCCGCGAACGCGACCTCCCCCGCGCCGCACGACGCCCCCGCCGACACCCGTCCCGCGACCTCCGCGGCACCCCACCACGAGACGACGGCCACGGGCCGCCTCGCGGAAACGGGCACGGGCTTCGATACGACCCCGTACGTGATCGGCGGGACGGCGTTCCTGGGCCTGGGGGCGGGCTTCGTGGTGTTCTCGGTCCGCAGGGAGCGCGATGGGGGCGACGCGGCGTACTGATCGCTGGCTCGGGCTCCGCGGTGCGGTGCCGCTTCGCTAGTGCGGTGCCGCTTCGCTGGTCACTCCGGACGGTGTCCTACGGATGCCCGATATCCCCGCTGAGCGGGGCGGGGCGACTTCGAGTCCCCGGCGATGTGGCGGTACCGGGGCCGCCCGGCTTTTTGCGGAGTGTGGCGGTTCCGGGCCGGGAGTAAAGGGCGCCCTTCGGGCGTCGGCTGCGCCGATTCCGCTGCGCTCCACCCTTGACTCCCGTCCCTCCACCGCACGTTGACCTTTGACCCGGACGGCCAGGGTGGGGCGGCGGGCTGGCCTAGGAGGGTCATCCCCTTTCGCTGCCGGGTGCGGTCCGGCCCATCGTGTGCGAGTGCCACGGTTCGCGCTCGGCCAGCCGCCCGGCCTCGCCGCTCGGGCCATCCCCCTTCATCGCCGGGTGCGGACCGGCCCATCGTGGCCGACTGCCCCGGTTCGCGGCTCGGCCAGCCCTACGGCCTCGCTGCTCGGGTCATCGGCTCTCGCTGCCGGGTGCGGTCCGGCCCATCGTCGGTGGCCGTCACCGTTGCGGCTCGGTCAGCCGCTCGGCTCATCGAGTCACATCTCCGGGGGGGACCGGGTATCAACTTTTTGAAAGTTGCGAAGGGGGTCGCCGTGCGCCCCCCAGGTCACGCCCCGCGCGCCCCCGCAGACACCGCCCACCACGAGGTGTTGGGCGATCGGGCTCGCACAACTGGCGGCGCATGGAGCATGACGGGGGGCGCGCGACACACCCCTTCGCAACTTCCAAAAAGTTGATGACCCGGAGCCCAGGGTGCCAGTGCCTTGCGGCCGCGCACGGAGCCCGGCGACCGGCGCATCCGCCATAACGGGGGGCGCGCGGCAGGTCCCTTCGCAACTTTCAAAAAGTTGATGACCCATCCCCCCTCCCTCCCGAGTGGAGGGGCCGTGGTCCAGTCCGGGGTGCCTGCCGGCGCGCACCGACCGTGGCACCTACCCACGATGGACCGATCCGCACCCGGCAACGAAAGCCGATGACCCGAGCAGCGCGGCCGCACGGCTGGCCGAGCCGCGACCGTGGCACCCGCCCACGATGGGCCGGACCGCACCCGGCAGCGAAAGGTGATGACCCGAGCAGAGAATCCCGCCGCCCCACCCTGGCCGTCCGGGTCAAAGTCAACGTGCGGTGGAGGGACGGGAGTCAAGGGTGAAGCGGAGCGGAATCGGCGTAGCCGACGCCCGCAGGGCGCCCTTTACTCCCGGCCCGGAACCGCCACACTCCGCACAACACCGGGCGGCCCCGGTAACCGTCAACGTCCCCGGCCCACCGAAGCCCCCGCCCTCCCCCCACCCCTTGGACCCGGCCGCACCGAGCGATCGGGTGACCCTCGCGCGTGGCCGACATAGCAGGACGGGACGGCGGCTCATCATGCGGGTATGAGTATCGAGCTCCGGCCCAAGAAGTCCGGCACCCCGCGCGCCCGCCACCTCCGTATCGTCGGCACCGTATGCGCCATCGTGGCCTCGGCCGCCCTGGTCGCGGGGTGCGGGGACAGTGACAGCGAGACGTCCGCGTCGTCGGCGTCCGGCGCGGCCAAGTCCGCCCCCAAGGAGGCGCCCACCCCGTCGGAGAGCCCGTCCGGCAGCGCGTCCCTCACCCAGGACCAGCAGGAGCGCAAGGCGCTGCTCACCACCACCAAGGTCACCTACGACAAGGCGGCCGCCACGGCGTTGAAGAAGGTCGACGGCGGCATGCTGACCGAGCTGGACCTGGAGGGCGTGGACGACGACGACAACGACGACGCGAGCGCGAGTGCCAGCGCGAGTACCCGCGCGAGTGCCAGCCCCAGCGGCAGCGCGAGCTCGGCCGGTCCGCGGTGGATCGCCGACGTCGCCGAGAAGAACGGCACCGTGCACAAGGTCAGCATCGACGCGGTCTCGGGCGAGGTGATCAGCTCCACCCCGGACAAGGACCAGGACGCCGGCGACAAGCGCGAGACGGCCGACTGGCTCTCCCGCAGCAAGCAGACGGCGGAGCAGGCCGCCAAGGTCGCCACGGACAAGAAGAAGGGGACCGTCACCTCCGTCAGCCTGGACGACAACGACAGCGGCGGTCTGGTCTGGAACGTCGACGTCGTCACCGACGACTGGAACAAGACCGACTTCGACATCGACGCGGTCAAGGGCAAGGTCACCCGCGAGCACGTCGACCGCGACTGACGTGCCGCGTAAGACGTCGAAGGGGTGCCGTCAGGTCGGTCCGACCTGACGGCACCCCTTCGTAGTGTTGCTAGGCCAGCGCTCCCGTGACCGGCTCCACGGCCGCCACCAGCGCACCCGCCCGTACGAACGCGTCCGCCGCCGCCAGGTCCGGCGCGAGGAAGCGGTCCGGGCCCGGGCCCTCGACACCCGCCTTGCGGACCGCCTCGATGACCGCGCGCGTCGCGGGCGCCGGGGTGAGGCCCTCGCGCAGCTCGACCGCGCGCGTGGCGGCGTACAGCTCGATGGCCACGATGCGGGTGAGGTTGTCGACCGCGGTGCGCAGCTTGCGGGCCGCGGACCAGCCCATGGAGACGTGGTCCTCCTGCATGGCGGAGGAGGGGATGGAGTCGGCCGACGCCGGGACGGCGAGCCGCTTCATCTCACTGACCAGGGCCGCCTGCGTGTACTGGGCGATCATCAGGCCGGAGTCGACGCCCGCGTCGTCCGCGAGGAACGGCGGCAGGCCGTGCGAGCGGTTCTTGTCGAGGAGGCGGTCCGTGCGGCGTTCGGCGATGGAGCCGAGGTCGGCCGCGGCGATGGCGAGGAAGTCGAGCACGTACGCGACCGGGGCGCCGTGGAAGTTGCCGTTGGACTCGACGCGGCCGTCGGGCAGCACGACCGGGTTGTCGACGGCGGCGGCCAGCTCGCGCTCGGCGACCAGGCGCGCGTGCGCCATGGTGTCGCGGCCCGCACCCGCGACCTGCGGGGCGCAGCGCACCGAGTACGCATCCTGTACCCGCGGCGCGTCGTCCTGGTGATGCCCGGTGAGGCCCGAACCGCTGAGGACGGCGAGCATGTTGGCGGCGGAGGCGGCCTGGCCCGGATGCGGGCGGATGGCGTGCAGCTCGGGCGCGAGGACCTTCTCGGTGCCGAGCAGCGCCTCCAGCGTCAGCGCGGCCGTGATGTCCACCGACTTGTAGAGGTTCTCCAGATCGGCGAGGGCCATGATCAGCATGCCGAGCATGCCGTCGGTGCCGTTGAGGAGGGCCAGGCCCTCCTTCTCGCGGAGCTCGACGGGGGTGATGCCGTGCGCGGCGAGCAGTTCGCCCGCGGGCTTCAGCTCGCCGTCGGGGCCCTCGGCGTCGCCCTCGCCCATCAGCGTCAGCGCGCAGTGGCTCAGCGGCGCGAGGTCGCCGGAGCAGCCGAGCGAGCCGTACTCGTGGACGACGGGCGTGATGCCCGCGTTCAGGACGTCGGCCATCGTCCTGGCGACCTCGGGGCGCACGCCCGTGTGGCCGGAGCAGACCGTCTTCAGGCGCAGGAACATCAGCGCGCGGACGACCTCGCGCTCCACGCGCGGGCCCATGCCCGCCGCGTGCGAGCGGACGATGTTGCGCTGCAGCTGGGCGCGGAGGTCGGGGCCGATGTGGCGGCTGGCCAGGGCGCCGAAGCCGGTCGAGACGCCGTACACGGGCTCGGGCTTGGCCGCGAGCGCGTCGACGATCTCGCGGGAGGCGGCGAGCGCCGTCAGCGCCTCGTCGGAGAGTTCGATCCGTGCGTTGCCGCGCGCGACGGCGATGACGTCCGCCGCGGTCGTCCCGGAGGTCCCAAGGGCCACGGTGCCCACGCTGTGCATATCCATATTCAGCAGCGTACGGACTGAATCGCCAGGTGTCACGGGTGGAGTCGGTACGGGCCTCTTACACCGGACCCCGCCCCCGGAACTTCCGCCGCTCCCCCGCCGCGGGCGACCCCTCGGGCGCGTCCGCGAGGCGGATGACCGGGTCGTCCACGCCCTCACGCCCCGCCACCACCGGCTTCGCCGCGCGCGCCGCCTTCGCGCGGTACTGCGCCGCGTCGGCGAGGCGGAAGAGGCGGCGGGCCGAGCGCACCGGACCGATCGGGTCCCCGGTCGACGCGACACCGCACGCGACACCTTCCCCGAGCTCCAACTCGGCGGCGCGTACGCAGAGTTCGTCGGCGACCCGGACCACCTCGTCGGCGGTGGGACCCACGCAGAGGAGGCTGAACTCGTCGCCGCCGAGCCGTGCCGCCAGCGTCCCCGGCAGCATCGCGCCGCAGAGCGAGAGGACCGAGCCGAAGCGCTCAAGGAGCCGGTCGCCGACGGCGTGGCCCTGGGTGTCGTTGACCCGCTTGAGCCCGTTCACGTCACAGACGACCAGACTGACGATGGTCCCCGCGGCGAGGTGCCGCTCCACCGCCTCGTCGAGCCCGAGGTCGACCGCGCGGCGGTTGGCGAGCCCCGTCAGCGCGTCCGTGAAGGCCAGCTGACGGGCCTCCTCCAGGCGCTCGGTCTGCGCGATCCCGGCGGCCACCACCGCCGCGAGGACCGTCGCGAGGTCGGCGTCGGCCCGGGCGAAGACCGGGGCGCCCGGCGAGCGCGCCACGTACAGCTCGCCCCACGCGCGCCCGTGCAGCACGATCGGGGCGATCACGCAGCAGCCGCGGCCCCGGCGGCGCAGCGCGGCCACCCGCTGGTGGCAGTAGCCGGCGGCGCGGGCACCCGCGGGGCCCTCGGCCGTCTCGACCCAGGCGTGCGGCTCGCCGCCGCCCGCCCAGTGCTCGTGCAGGAACTCGGTGATCTCCGGGAACTGGTGCACGGGATACGCCTCGTTCTCCGGGAACTCCTCCTCGCCCGGGGCGCGTTCGCCCGCGTTCACCAGGACCCGCAGCCTGCCCATGTCCCGCTCCCACACGGACAGCGCGGCGAAATCGCCGTCCAGGGCGCGGCAGACACCGACGGCGGCGGCCCGCCAGGACTCGCGCGGAGTGTGCGCGGCGGCCATTCCCTGCGCCAGCTCCACCACGGCCCGCAGCCGGACGTCCTCTCCCATTTCCCCAGATTATGGGGTTTGCCGGATTTTAGAACTTCGGGGCGTCACGCACCCCTCCCCCGTACCGGCCCTTACTCGCCGGGCCACTGCGGCTTGCGCTTCTCGTTGAACGCCGCGACGCCCTCCGCCCGGTCCGCCGAGAACGCCACCGTGCGCCACGCCGCGTCCTCGACCTCCAGGCCGGCCCGCAGGTCGAGGCCGTGCCCCAGACGCAGGGCGCGCTTGGCCGCGCGCAGGCCGACGGGCGAGTTGGCCGCGATACGGGCGCCGAGCGCGAGCGCCTCCGTACGGGCCCCGCCCTCCTCCACGAGGAGGTCGACCAGGCCCAACTCCCTTGCCTCCGCGGCCTCCACGCGGCGCGCGGAGAAGATCAGCTCGGCGGCGCGGGCCGCGCCCACCCGGCGCGGCAGGAGCTGGGTGCCGCCGCCGCCCGGGATGACGCCGACGGAGACCTCGGGGAGGCCGACGACCGCGGTCGGATCGGCGACGATCATGTCGCAGGCGAGGGCGAGCTCGAAGCCGCCCCCGAGCGCGAAGCCGTGCACGGCGGCGACGGTCGGCATGGGCAGGTCGAGCACGCCGGTGTAGGAGGCGCGCGTGGTGGGGCGCTGGCGGCGCAGCTCGGCGTCGCCGAAGGAGTTGCGCTCCTTCAGGTCGGCGCCCACGCAGAAGGCCCGCTCGTGGGTGGAGGTCAGGACGACCACGCGGGCGTCCCCGTCCTCGGCGAGGGCGGCGCAGGCGGCGGCGATGGAGCGGGCCATCTCCGTGGAGACGGCGTTCATCGCCTTGGGCCGGTCGAGGACGAGCTCGACGACGTGGCCGTGCCGCCTGACCGCCACGTACTCCCCGTACCGCTGCTCGTCGCCCATGACGCTCCTCCACCTCCGGTTAACGACCGTTACCCGGCGATCATGTCAGCCGGGCCCGGGCTCGGGAAGGGGTCAGCCCCGGCGGGCGAGCAGCCACGGTTCGACGACGCCAAGGCCGCGCACGGGGCGCTGCCACATCGGCTGGAGCGCGAAACGGTAGGAAGGCGGCTCCTCGCCCTCCTTCTCCGCCTGGGCGGCCTCCTCCGCGGCGTCCGCCTCGGAGGCGGGCGCATCGCCGGTCCGCGTCAGCTCCTCCGCGAGGGCGCCGTCGACGAGGACGGCGTCCCGTGGAGCTATCGACGTGAGGCGGCTCGCGAGGTTCACGGTCGTGCCGAAGACGTCGCCCATGCGGGTCGTCACGGTTCCGAAGGCGATGCCGACGCGGAGCTCCGGCATCGTCTCGTCGTTGGCCATGGTCTCGATGAGCCGCAGCGCGATCTCCGCGGCGACGCCCGCGTCGTCGGCGGCGTAGAGCACCTCGTCGCCGAGGGTCTTGATCAGCCGGCCGCCGTGCGCGGCGACCAGGTCGGCGGCGGTGGTCTCGAAGGCCTCGACGAGCTCGCCGAGCTCCTCCTCCTCCATGCGGCGCGTCAGCCGCGTGAAGCCGACCAGGTCGGCGAAGCCGACGGCGAGCCGCCGGTCGACCATCTCCTCGTCGTCCGCGGCCTGCACCACCCGGCCGGTGGCGGCGGCGAGCTGGCGCCGCCAGACGTAGACGAGGAACTCCTCCAGCTCGGGCAGGAGCAGCTCGATCAGCGGATACGTGACCTCGGTGCGGGTCATGCCGGGCTCGGGCGGCTCGGTGAGCCCCTCCAGGAAGGAGTCGATCTGCCACTCGGCGAGCCGCGCCGTGGTCTGCCCCGTGGACCGCGCCACCTGCACGGCCATCGCCTCGCTGAGCAGGCCCGCCTCGACGAGACCGGCGAGACGGCGCAGAGCGAGCACGTCGGCCTCGGTCAGCGCCTTGGCCTGGCCGATGTCGGGGAAGCCCATGGCCCGCCAGAAGCGGGACGCCAGCTCCATCGATACGCCCGCGCTGCGGGCCGCCTGGAACGGTGTGTACCTGCGGTCGGCGCCGAGGATGAGCTGTTCGAGGCGCAGGGCCAGCGGGTCCCTCTCCGCCTCGCCCTCGCCCCTGTCGTCCACCTCGGGCACCTCGGGCACCCCGGAGACGTCCGGCACCGCACCCTCCGCCCCGCCGTCACGGGCGGCCGCGGACCCACCGGTACGGCCGGACCCGCCGTGGGAGGCGGGGTGCACACCCTCGCCGGAGCCCGTGTCGTCGACGGTCACGCCTGCTGCCCTTCCGATCTGCCGCGGTCAGGTATCGACCGGCGCCAACTTTACGGCAGGTGTGCCGCAGCTCACTCCCGACTCCCACGACCGGCTCATTGACGGCCGGGGGTCCGGGGGTCGCCCCCGGGCAAACACAGCACGGCAGGTGTGCCGCAGCTCACTCCCGCCCCCCCATGACCGGCCCCCGACCCGGCCGGAAGTCCCTGGGTCACCCGAAGCGGACGGCCCTCACTCCGCACCCCTCAGATGCACGATGTCCCCCGCCCCCACCGGCTCCTGCACGCCCTCCTCCGTGGCGAGAACCAGGCGGCCGTCGCCGTCCACCGCGACCGCCTCGCCCACGATCGACCGGTCGCCGGGGAGCTCCGCGCGCACGCGGCGGCCGAGCGTGGCGCAACCGGCGGCGTAGGCCTCCTGGAGCCGGGACGCCGCGGGGTCGCCGCCCGCGTCGCGCCACTCCCCGTACCACTGCTCCAGGGAGCGCAGGACGGCCCGCAGCAGCGGGTCACGGTCCGTGGTGCCCGCACCTGCCAGGGCGAGGGAACCCGCCGTGGGCACCGGCAGCTCGTCCTCGCGGAGCGTGACGTTGATGCCGACGCCGACGACGACGCCCCCGCCGGACGCGGACCCCGCCCGCTCCACGAGAATGCCGCCCGCCTTGCGCTCCTCGTCGCCCACGGTCACCAGGAGGTCGTTGGGCCACTTGAGTGCGGTGTCCACGCCGGCCACCCGGGAGAGCCCCGTGGCGACGGCGACACCGGTGAGCAGCGGCAGCCAGCCCCACCGCTCGACCGGCACCTCGTCGGGCTTGAGCAGGACGGAGAAGAAGAGGCCCGAGCGGGCGGGCGCGGACCACCGGCGGTCCAGGCGCCCGCGGGCCGCGCTCTGCTCCTCGGCGACGAGCACCGCGCCCTCGGGCAGCTCGTCGGCGCGCGCCGCGAGGTCGGAGTTGGTGGAGCCGGTGGCGGCCACCACGTCCAGGGAGGACCACAGACCGCCCTCCCGCAGCAGCGCCCGCCGCAGCGATGCGGCGCCGAGCGGCGGCCTGTCGAGGTCGGACCAGCGATTGTCTTCAGCATCTGGCGGCGTCATGCAAGCCACCTTAGGTGTGGTAAACGCCGCACTGCCGAACGGTATCGGCGCCGATACGCTACGGGTCAGTAGCCAGCCGCACCGCCGTTAGACAAGCCCCTTTGAGCAGGCAGGGAGCCGCATCCCGATGTCCGAGCCGGAAGAGCCCAACGTGCCCGCGTCAGACCGCAGCGCCGACCATGGCGCCATCGACATCCATACGACCGCGGGAAAGCTCGCCGATTTGCAGCGCCGCATCGAGGAGGCCAAGCACGCCGGTTCGACCCGCGCGGTCGAGAAGCAGCACGCCAAGGGGAAGCTGACGGCCCGCGAGCGGATTGAACTCCTGCTCGACGAGGGCTCCTTCGTCGAACTCGACGAGTTCGCGCAGCACCGTTCGACCAACTTCGGCCTGGAGAAGAACCGGCCGTACGGCGACGGCGTGGTGACCGGCTACGGCACGGTCGACGGCCGCCCGGTCGCCGTCTTCTCGCAGGACTTCACCGTCTTCGGCGGCGCCCTCGGCGAGGTCTTCGGCCAGAAGATCGTCAAGGTCATGGACTTCGCGCTGAAGACCGGCTGTCCGGTGATCGGCATCAACGACTCCGGCGGCGCCCGCATCCAGGAGGGCGTCATGGCCCTCGGGATGTACGGCGAGATCTTCCGCCGCAACACCCACGCCTCCGGCGTCATCCCGCAGATCAGCCTGGTCGTCGGCCCCTGCGCGGGCGGCGCCGTCTACTCCCCCGCGATCACCGACTTCACGGTGATGGTCGACCAGACCTCGCACATGTTCATCACCGGGCCCGACGTCATCAAGACGGTCACCGGCGAGGACGTCGGCTTCGAGGAGCTCGGCGGCGCCCGTACCCACAACAGTGCCTCCGGTGTCGCGCACCACATGGCGGGCGACGAGAAGGACGCCATCGAGTACGTCAAGTCCCTTCTCTCCTACCTGCCTTCGAACAACCTCAGCGAGCCGCCCGCCTTCCCCGAGGAGGCCGACCTCGCGCCCACGGACGAGGACCTGGCGCTCGACACGCTGATCCCGGACAGCGCCAACCAGCCGTACGACATGCACGGCGTCATCGAGCACGTCCTGGACGACGCCGAGTTCTTCGAGACGCAGCCGCTGTTCGCGCCGAACATCCTCACCGGCTTCGGCCGGATCGAGGGCCGCCCGGTGGGCATCGTCGCCAACCAGCCGACGCAGTTCGCCGGCTGCCTGAACATCGACGCCTCCGAGAAGGGCGCCCGCTTCGTCCGCACCTGCGACGCGTTCAACGTCCCGGTCATCACCTTCGTCGACGTGCCGGGCTTCCTGCCGGGCGTCGAGCAGGAGCACACGGGCATCATCCGCCGCGGCGCGAAGCTCATCTACGCGTACGCGGAGGCCACCGTCCCGCTGATCACGATCATCACGCGCAAGGCCTTCGGCGGCGCGTACGACGTGATGGGCTCCAAGCACCTGGGCGCCGACCTGAACCTCGCCTGGCCGACCGCGCAGATCGCGGTCATGGGCGCGCAGGGCGCGGTGAACGTGCTGCACCGCCGCACGATCGCCGCGGCCGGTGACGAGGCCGCCCAGGAGGCGACCCGTGCGCAGCTCATCCAGGAGTACGAGGACGCGCTGCTCAACCCGTACACGGCGGCCGAGCGCGGCTACGTGGACGCGGTGATCATGCCGTCGGAGACCCGGTCGCATCTCGTCCGCGGCCTGCGTCAGCTGCGCACCAAGCGGGAATCCCTCCCTCCGAAGAAGCACGGCAACATCCCCCTCTAGTCCCTCAGGGAGGGCTCATGATCAAGGTCGTACGGGGCAACCCGACCCCGGAGGAGCTGGCCGCCGCCCTGGCGGTGGTCCAGGCGCGCGCCGCGGCCCTGGCCGACGGAACGGCCGGCGCGCCCGCGCTGCCCGACTCCTGGGCCGACCCGGCGCGAGTGGCCCGCCACCGGCTCCCCGCCCCCTCGCCCACCGCGTGGGGCCGCACCTACTGGCCCGGCTAGGGCACTCGGGCCGGGGAACTTGAGTACGCGTACTCAGGCGCCCCGGCCCGTCCGCTCGCACCATCGATTGCATGCTGTGGTCGGACCCTGAGGACAACCCTCCCAAGGACATGCGGGACCTGCAGGCGAAGATGCGCCGCGCGGGCCTCGTGCTCGCCCTGGCCATGGTCGTGGCGATGTTCGTGCTCGGCATCCACTGAGCGCCCGGAGGGGGCGCGAGGGGTGCGGGGAACCGCGCGGCCAGCCACCCCCTGCCCGCACGAACGCGGCACATGCAGCCCGGCACAGCGCCTACGCTGACCCGCATGAGTGATCAGCCCCGCCGTCTCGTCCTCGCCTCCCAGTCGCCCGCCCGGCTCGGCCTGCTCCGGCAGGCGGGCCTCGCCCCCGAGGTGATCGTCAGCGGCGTCGACGAGGACAAGGTGTCCGCGCCCACCCCCGCCGAGCTCGCCCTCGCCCTGGCCGAGGCCAAGGCCTCCGTGGTCGCCGCGCGGCCGGACGCCAAGGGCGCGCTGGTCATCGGCTGCGACTCGGTCCTCGAGCTCGACGGCCAGGCCCTCGGGAAACCGGCCGACGCCGAGGAGGCCACCGCCCGCTGGAAGTCCATGCGCGGCCGCGCGGGCGTACTGCAGACGGGCCACTGCGTCTACGACACCGCCTCCGGGCGGTACGCGTCGGCGACGGCCTCGACGGTGGTCCGTTTCGGCGAGCCGTCCGACGACGAGATCGCCGCGTACGTCGCGAGCGGCGAACCGCTGCACGTGGCCGGGGCGTTCACGCTCGACGGCCGCTCGGCGCCGTTCATCGAGGGCATCGAGGGCGACCACGGCAACGTCATCGGCCTCTCGCTGCCGCTGCTCCGCCGCCTCCTGGGCGAACTGGGAGTGGGCATCACGGAGTTGTGGCAGCGGTAGACCACCGGGCCGCGCGAGACGGCTCGGACGTGGCCGCGCGAGACGGCTCAGGCGGGCTGCGGGGCGCCGTTCCCTGGCGCCCCCTCGCCCTCCGCGGCGCCGTCCCGCCGCGCCTTCTTCTCGTACGCCACAAGGGGCAGCACGATCAGGCCGAGCGCGACCATCATGAAGACGAACGCGGCCCAGCCCACCAGGCCGACGCAGAAGGCACCGAGCAGCCCGTGCACGACGGCGCAGCTGATCAGGAGCAGCCGCCCGAAGGTGCCGGGGGCGCGGTCGCGGGCGGCGGTGCGGGCCAGGACGACGGCGCACAGCGCGAGGTAGCCGCCGAAGAGGACGCCGGCGATCCAGGTCGAGACGGTCATCGCGTGCGGGTCGAGGCCCGCGAGGGACATGTCCTGCTTGTCGACGACGAGGCCGAGGAACCAGTTGAGGAGTGCGATCCCGACCGCCTCCGCGAGAAGAACGATCGCGCCCACCCAGGCCACCGGTCTGCGCGCCACGGCGCCCCACCCTCTTTCCGCTGCCGATCCGCTGCTGTTACCCCAAGTACGTTCGAGCCACGGTGAACGCTACTAACCGGTAAACCCCGGGACAAGAGCCGTGCCGCAGGCAAAGAATCATTGGGCCATTCGTAGGGACTCCACAAAGAAAGCGGCACCTCCGCAGCGCGGACGCACAGAGACCTTGACCACACCGGCGGGCTACGCTGCCGTGGAGAGACCCCGTCTACTCCGGTACGACAAGGGATTTCGCGGACCTAGCCGGCCTCGAGTCACACTCCGTGTGGGCAAGCTCACCATTGGGGACGGGTCGTAAGCCCGTGTCGGCAGTCCCTAAACTCGGCTTGTTTCAAGGAGGGAGCCATCGTGCGCAAGGTGCTCATCGCCAACCGTGGCGAAATCGCTGTCCGCGTTGCCCGGGCATGCCGGGACGCAGGGATCGCGAGCGTAGCCGTCTACGCAGACCCGGACCGGGACGCTCTGCATGTACGGGCAGCCGATGAGGCGTTCGCGCTGGGCGGTGACACTCCGGCCACCAGCTACCTGGACATCTCCAAGGTGCTGGCCGCGGCCAAGGACGCGGGGGCGGATGCCATCCACCCCGGCTACGGCTTCCTTTCGGAGAACGCCGACTTCGCGCAGGCCGTCATCGACGCGGGCCTGAACTGGATCGGCCCGCCGCCGCAGGCCATCCGCGACCTGGGTGACAAGGTCGCCGCGCGGCACATCGCGCAGCGCGCCGGCGCCCCGCTGGTCGCCGGCACCCCCGACCCCGTGTCGGGCGCCGACGAGGTGGTCGCCTTCGCCCAGGCGAACGGCCTGCCCATCGCCATCAAGGCCGCCTTCGGCGGTGGCGGGCGCGGCCTGAAGGTCGCCCGCACCCTCGAAGAGGTCCCCGAGCTGTACGACTCCGCGGTCCGCGAGGCCGTGGCGGCCTTCGGCCGCGGCGAGTGCTTCGTCGAGCGCTACCTCGACAAGCCCCGGCACGTGGAGACCCAGTGCCTGGCGGACAAGCACGGCAACGTGGTCGTCGTCTCGACCCGTGACTGCTCGCTGCAGCGCCGCCACCAGAAGCTCGTCGAGGAGGCGCCCGCGCCGTTCCTGACGCCCGAGCAGAACGCCGAGCTGTACGCCGCGTCGAAGGCCATCCTCAAGGAGGCCGGCTACGTGGGCGCGGGCACCGTCGAGTTCCTCGTCGGCGTCGACGGCACGATCTCCTTCCTGGAGGTCAACACGCGTCTGCAGGTGGAGCACCCGGTCACCGAAGAGGTCGCGGGCATCGACCTGGTCCGCGAGATGTTCCGCATCGCCGACGGCGAGGAACTCGGCTACTCAGACCCGGAGCTGCGCGGTCACTCCTTCGAGTTCCGCATCAACGGCGAGGACCCGGGCCGCGGCTTCCTGCCCGCGCCCGGCGCCGTCACCACGTTCGCGCCGCCGAGCGGCCCCGGCGTCCGCCTGGACGCGGGCGTGGAGTCCGGCTCGGTCATCGGCCCGGCCTGGGACTCGCTCCTGGCCAAGCTGATCGTCACCGGCGCGACGCGGGAGCAGGCGCTGCAGCGTGCCGCCCGCGCGCTGGACGAGTTCAACGTGGAGGGCATGGCCACCGCCATCCCCTTCCACCGTGCCGTCGTCAGGGACTCGGCGTTCGCGCCGGAACTGACCGGCTCCAGCGACCCGTTCACGGTCCACACCCGGTGGATCGAGACCGAGTTCGTCAACGAGATCCCGCCGTTCACGGCCACGGGGGACGCCGAGACGGACGAGGAGCCGGGCCGCGAGACGGTCGTCGTCGAGGTGGGCGGCAAGCGCCTCGAGGTCTCGCTGCCGTCCTCCCTCGGCATGACCATCGCGCGCACCGCGGCGGCGGGCGGCGCCCGTCCCAAGCGCCGCGCGGCCAAGAAGTCCGGCCCGGCCGCCTCCGGCGACACCCTCGCCTCGCCCATGCAGGGCACGATCGTCAAGGTCGCGGTCGAGGAGGGCCAGGAGGTCAACGAGGGCGACCTGGTCGTCGTCCTGGAGGCCATGAAGATGGAACAGCCCCTGAACGCGCACCGCTCGGGCACCATCAAGGGCCTCACCGCGGAGGTGGGCGCGAGCCTGACCTCCGGGGCGATGATCTGCGAGATCAAGGACTGACGGTCGACGTCGCGAGGTCTCCCGGGGCTCCGCCCCGGACCCCGCTCCTCAATCGCCGGAGGGGCTGATTTCTCAGCCCCTCCGGGTGATTCCAGCCCGCCCGGCGATTGAGGACGAACTCGGCGAAGCCGGTGATCGACCGAGCCCCGCTGCGGAGCACTCGCAACCACCCCGCTCCCGCCCCGCGTCCTCCCCCTCGTAGAGCCGAAGACCACGGGGGGACTTCAGTGAAACGCACGGGGGACATGTTCGGGCTGCTCGCCGCGGCGGGCGCCATCGGCGCAGGCGGCTGGCTCGCGGCGACCGCCGACGCCGGGCAGCGCTACGAGGCGGGACTCGTCCTGGGGCTGGCCGCAGGCCTCTCCGTGGCGCTCCTACGCCGCTTCACGCATCTGCCACTGGGCAGGCGCCGCCCCTACACCTTCGCCCTGCCGCTGCCCGCGCCCGACTGGCGCGCACCGCTGCCGGACCCGGGGTGCGACCCCGAGGCCCTGCGCCCGGACGCCGAGCGGCGCGCGGGACTCCTCAGCGACGCGGCCGCGCTCGGCGACGCGCTGCACCACACCTGCTCGCTCTCGGAGCAACTGCGCGCCGAGCTCGCCTCGTTCGCCGTCACGGCGGCCATCCAGGCGAGCAACTCGGTGATCCGCCCGGCCTGCGACGGACCGCTGAGCCCGGACCCCGCCTACGACTCCGCGTACGCCCTGGGGGAGCTGGTCGCGGCGGTCGAGTTCAGCCGCATCGGGATGCGCGCCCTGGCGGCCCTGGTGACGGAGCAGCCGCTGCGGCCCGACCCGCCCTGCTACTTCAACCCGCTGCACGAGCGCGGGCACGCGCGCGTGGCACCCCCGGGCGTCCCGGGCATCACGGACGGCGTCGAGGAGATCGCCGCCTGCCACGCCTGCGCCCGGCGGCCCGCACCGCTCCTGGTGCCGTCGACGGCGGGCCCGGTGCCGTACTACGAGAGCGACGCCGTCGACGTCCGCTGGCGGCTGCTCGGCTACGGCGCGGTGGTCCCGGACAACGGCGCCACGATGATCGAGACGGCCCGCGACGGCTCCCACCGCCCCGCCAGACCCGGGAAGGCTACCGAACCCGGGAAGGCCACCGCCCCCAGGCACACCACCGAACCCGGCCACACCGACCCCGGGCACGCCACCAAAAAGCTCCGCACGAAAGCGAGTTGATGATCATGAGCGAGTTGGCCGCAGGAGTGCTGAGCGGCGCGCTCATCGGCACCTGTGTCACGTATCCGCTGGTCCTGTGGCTGACCCGGAACCTGCGCGGCGGCGCCCTGCCGCCGCACCGGCGCGAGCGCAGGGCCAGGGCCGAGCTGGACGCGTTCTTCACCCGCGGGGAGCCCTGACCGGACCCGTCCGCGCCCCTGCCCTCACCCGAGAGGGCGGCGCGGTGAGTGGCATCCTTGAGGTACGCGTACGTTCACGAAGGGTGCGGGGATGACGACCGGCATGGGCCAGCAGGCGAGAGCGCCGCAGCAGACGGCACAGTCGGCGCGGGCCATGCGGGCCGACGCCCGCCGCAATTACGACCGGCTCCTCGCCGAGGCGCGCTCCGCCTTCGCCGAGCACGGCACGGGCACCTCCCTGGAGGACGTGGCGCGCCGGGCGGGCGTCGGCATCGGCACGCTCTACCGGCACTTCCCCAACCGGCACGCGCTGATGAGTGCGGTGTGGGAGGACGCGGTGAGCGATCTGCTCGCGCGCTCGCACGCGCTGCTCGACGACCCGCAGCCCTGCGCCGCGCTGGTGGCGTGGCTGCGCGCCATCATCACTCATGCGGGTGAGTATCGCGGCCTGTCGAGCGCCCTCATGACGGCGTCGCACGACGACACTTCGGCGCTCGCGCGGTGCAGCAAGCCCATGCGCGAGGCGGGCGCGGCGCTCCTTGCCCGCGCCCAGGAGGCAGGGGCCGTGCGCCCCGACGTCTCCATCTCCGACCTGCTCCAGCTGACCAACGCGATCTCGCTGGCGGCCGAAGAGACCCCGGACGATCCGGAGTTGGCCGACCGCCTGCTCACGCTGACCCTGCGAGGCCTGAAGGCGGACGGGCAGTCGACGACGTAACACCCTCGCCCCACCGCCACGCCACCCACCGCCAGACCACGCGCCGTCGCGCCACCTACCGTCGCGGCCGGGGACCCGGCACGGGCTCTCAGTGGCGGCGCAGGTCGGCGACGCGCGCGGCCCGCTCCCCGGGCGGCTGCTCCCCGAGGACGGCGCTCCGCAGCTGCTGGCCCGGTCCCGCCCCGTGGTTGCGGCGCTGCCCCGGCAGGGGCACGTCCCGGCGCTGCTGACGCCCCTTCTGGGCGGCCTCGGCACCGGGCCCCGCGCCGGGGCCGACGGCACCGCCCGCCACCGCGATCTGTACGCCCTGGTCGGCCAGGGCCTGCAGTTCCGTGGCCGCGCGGTCGTCGTGCCCCGGCGGCTCGTCGGTGACCAGGCGCGTGATGACGTCCGTCGGCACCGTCTGGAACATCGTGTCGGTGCCGAGCTTGGTGTGGTCCGCGAGGACCACGACCTCGGCCGCCGCCTGGACCAGCGCGCGGTCCACGCTCGCGGAGAGCATGTTGGACGTGGAGAGCCCGCGCTCCGCGGTCAGACCACTGCCCGACAGGAAGGCCCGCGTCACCCGCAGCCCCTGGAGGGACTGCTCGGCTCCGCTGCCCACGAGCGCGTAGTTCGAGCCGCGCAGGGTGCCGCCGGTCATGACGACTTCGACGCGGTTGGCATGGGCCAACGCCTGCGCCACCAGAAGGGAGTTGGTGACGACGGTCAAGCCGGGAACCCGCGCGAGCCGTCGGGCCAGCTCCTGCGTGGTCGTACCCGCCCCGACGACGATGGCTTCGCCCTCTTCGACGAGACCCGCCGCGAGATCGGCGATAGCCGTCTTCTCGGCGGTCGCGAGATGTGATTTCTGCGGAAAGCCGGACTCCCGCGTGAATCCGCCCGGCAATACCGCACCGCCATGTCGGCGGTCGAGGAGTCCTTCTGCCTCCAGCGCGCGCACGTCCCGCCGTACGGTCACTTCGGAGGTCTGGACGACGCGGGCGAGCTCACGGAGCGATACCGCCCCGTTGGCCCGCACCATTTCGAGGATCAATTGGCGACGTTCTGCAGCGAACACGAAACTGACAGTAACCCCAACGACCGTCTGCTTTCAGCAGTTTGCGCCGAATTACAGAAGTTGTTCGCACGACAGGGTGGGAAGTGGTATAGGTGCTTACGCCCGGCGCCTATGCCGCGCGAATGGGCGACAACACTCCGTGACCTGCGAAGAGTTGTTTCAGGCCGCAGCCCGGATCAACCCTCGCCCGCCGTCTTCCGCGTGTGGAGCTGACGCGCCACCTCGGCGATCGACCCCGAAAGCGATGGGTACACGGTGAACGCATTCGCGATCTGCTCGACCGTCAGATTGTTGTCGACCGCGATCGAGATGGGGTGGATCAGTTCCGAGGCGCGCGGTGCGACGACCACACCGCCGACCACGATTCCCGTACCCGGGCGGCAGAAGATCTTGACGAAACCGTCGCGGATGCCCTGCATCTTCGCGCGCGGATTGCGCAGCAGCGGCAGCTTGACGACACGGGCGTCGATCTTGCCGCCGTCGACATCGGCCTGGCTGTAACCGACGGTCGCGATCTCCGGGTCGGTGAAGACATTCGCCGAGACGGCCTTCAGATTCAGCGGCTGCACCGCGTCGCCCAGGAAGTGGTACATCGCGATGCGCCCCTGCATGGCGGCGACGGAGGCCAGCGCGAAGATCCCGGTCACGTCACCGGCGGCGTACACACCGGGGGCGGAGGTCCGCGAGACCTTGTCGGTCCAGATGTGGCCCGAGTCCTTCAGCTTGACCCCGGCCTCCTCCAGACCCATGCCGCTGCTGTTCGGGATGGCGCCGACGGCCATCAGGCAGTGGGTGCCGGAGATGACGCGGCCGTCGTTGAGCGTGACCTCGACCCGGTCCCCGACCCGCTTGGCGGAGGCGGCGCGGGAGCGGGACATGACGTTCATGCCGCGGCGGCGGAAGACGTCCTCCAGGACGGCGGCCGCGTCCGGGTCCTCGCCCGGCAGCACGCGGTCACGGCTGGAGACGAGCGTGACGTTGGACCCGAGGGCCTGGTAGGCGCCGGCGAACTCGGCACCGGTGACACCCGAGCCGACCACGATGAGCTCCTCGGGCAGCTCGTCGAGGTCGTACACCTGGGTCCAGTTCAGGATCCGCTCGCCGTCGGGCTGGGCGTCCGGCACCTCGCGGGGGTGGCCGCCCGTCGCGATCAGCACGGCGTCGGCGACGAGGGTCTCCTCGCTCCCGTCGGCGGCGCGCACCACGACCTTCCGCGAGCCGTCGGTGTCCTGCTGGCCCTCGAGGCGGCCCCGGCCGCGCAGCACGCGCGCGCCCGCACGGGTGACGGACGCGGTGATGTCGTGGGACTGCGCGAGCGCGAGCCGCTTCACACGGCGGTTGACCTTGCCCAGGTCGACGCCGACCACGCGCGCGGGGGTGTCGATGTGGGGGGTGTCGTCCGCGACGATGATCCCCAGCTCCTCGTACGAGGAGTCGAAGGTGGTCATCACCTCGGCCGTGGCGATCAGTGTCTTGGACGGCACGCAGTCGGTGAGCACCGACGCCCCGCCCAGACCGTCGCAGTCGACGACGGTCACCTCCGCGCCGAGCTGGGCGGCCACAAGAGCCGCCTCGTATCCGCCGGGTCCGCCGCCAATGATCACGATCCGAGTCACGTACTCCATTGTCCCGCACGCTTCAAGGTGCTTACGCGCCGGGGCCCTCCGTCCGTGGAACGCCCCCCGTCCGGGCGGTCCTCCCGCTACGTGAGGGGCGTACGTGATTGCTGCCGTACCCTCGACGACATGTCGCTCTACGCCGCGTACGCCGGCAATCTGGATCCGCGGCTCATGTCACGCCGCGCCCCGCACTCACCGCTGCGCGCGACCGGCTGGCTGACCGGCTGGCGGCTCACGTTCGGCGGGGAGCACATGGGCTGGGAAGGCGCGCTCGCCACCCTCGTCGAGGCTCCGCGCTCCCAGGTCTTCGTCACGCTCTACGACATCGCTCCCATGGACGAGGACTCCATGGACCGGTGGGAGGGCGTGGGCCTGGACATCTACCGGCGCATGCGGGTCCGCGTCCACACGCTGGAGGGCGAGGAACCCGCCTGGGTGTACGTCCTGAACGGATACGAGGGCGGGCTGCCCTCCGCGCGGTACCTGGGCGAGCTGGCCGACGCGGCGGAATCGGCGGGCGCCCCCCACGACTACGTGATGGAACTGCGCAAGCGCCCCTGTTAGGGCCCACGGCTCCCGCCCCCGTGCGGCCGCCGCCCTAGTCCACCCTCGTCGGCCCTCGTCGGCCCTCGCCCACCCGCGCCCGCCCTCGTCGGAAACGACAAGACAACGATCGCAATCCCGTAAGCATCGTCATCTACGCGCGTAGGCCATGAGCGGCTACTCTCGTCCGCGTGAACGCTTCAGTTATTCCGGACCACATCCAGGGCGACCCCTACGCCGCCGCCGACGACGCCGCCGCGCGTCTGCGTGAGCTGACGGGCGCCGAGACCCACGACGTCGCCCTCGTGATGGGCTCCGGCTGGGCGCCCGCCGTCGACGCGCTCGGCGAGCCCGAGGCCGACTTCCCCGTCACCGAGCTGCCCGGCTTCCCGCCCCCCGCGGTCGAGGGCCACGGTGGACGCATCCGCTCCATCAAGATCGGCGACAAGCGCGCGCTGGTCTTCCTGGGCCGCACCCACTACTACGAGGGCCGCGGCGTCGCCGCCGTCGCCCACGGTGTCCGCACCGCGGTGGCCGCCGGCTGCAAGACCATCGTCCTGACCAACGGCTGCGGCGGCCTGCGCGAGGGCATGCGCCCCGGCCAGCCGGTCCTGATCAGCGACCACCTCAACCTGACGGCGACGTCCCCGATCGTCGGCGCGAACTTCGTCGACCTCACGGACCTGTACTCGCCGCGGCTGCGCACCCTCTGCAAGGAGATCGACCCCTCCCTCGAAGAGGGCGTCTACGCGCAGTTCCCCGGCCCGCACTACGAGACGCCCGCCGAGATCCGCATGGCCCGCACGATCGGTGCGGACCTGGTCGGCATGTCGACCGTCCTGGAGGCCATCGCCGCGCGCGAGGCGGGTGCGGAGGTCCTCGGCATCTCCCTCGTCACGAACCTCGCCGCGGGCATGACGGGCGAGCCCCTGAACCACGAAGAGGTCCTCCAGGCGGGCCGCGACAGCGCCACCCGCATGGGCAATCTCCTCGGCAAGGTCCTCGGCCGCATCTGACCGCGGGACGGCCCCATCGACGACGCCTGGGCACAGCCCCCGTCACACACCCCCGACGGGGGCTGTGCCCACCGCCCAGCGGCACGATGACCGATGACCGATGGCCGATGACCGATGGCCGATGGCCGATGGCCGATGGCGGACGGACCACCGGCCCGCAGCCGCCGAACCGGCCTGAGGGGCCGTGGCGGTATGTCCGCCCGGAGCACAGTGGCCACGTGCCGAGGTGCATGACCACGACAGGGAACCGGGATAGCGAGGACGGACATACCGCCACGGCCCCGCCCCACACCCGAACCGAAGGCGACACCAGCCGCCGCCACCCCACCCGAGAGGTGAGCACACGTGCAGGACCACTCCGAACTCATCGCACGGGCCAAGGCCTGGCTCGCCGAGGACCCTGACCCCGAGACCCGCGAAGAGCTGGCCAAGCTCATCGACGCCGAGGACACCGCCGAACTGACCGCCCGTTTCGCCGGCACCCTCCAGTTCGGCACCGCAGGACTCCGCGGCGAACTCGGCGCGGGCCCCATGCGCATGAACCGCTCCGTGGTCATCCGCGCCGCCGCGGGCCTCGCCGCGTACCTCAAGGCGAAGGGACAGACCGACGGCCTGGTCGTCGTCGGCTACGACGCCCGCCACAAGTCCGCCGACTTCGCCCGCGACACGGCCGCCGTCATGACCGGCGCCGGTCTGCGCGCGGCCGTCCTCCCCCGCCCCCTCCCGACCCCCGTGCTCGCCTTCGCCATAAGGCACCTCGGCGCGGTCGCGGGCGTGGAGGTCACGGCCAGCCACAACCCGCCCCGCGACAACGGCTACAAGGTGTACCTCGGCGACGGCTCCCAGATCGTGCCGCCCGCCGACGCGGAGATCGCCGCCGAGATCGACGCGATCACGAGCCTCCACGACGTGCCGCGCCCCGAGGCCGGCTGGGAAACCCTCTCCGACGACGTCCTGGCGGCCTACCTGGCCCGTACGGACGCCGTCCTCGCCCCGGACTCCCCGCGCACCGCCCACGCCGTCTACACGGCCATGCACGGCGTCGGCAAGGACACCCTCCTGGCCGCCTTCGCCCGCGCCGGCTTCCCCGCGCCCACGCTCGTCGCCGAGCAGGCCGAACCGGACCCGGACTTCCCCACGGTCGCGTTCCCGAACCCGGAGGAGCCGGGCGCGATGGACCTGGCCTTCGCGACGGCGTCCCGCACGACGCCCGCCCCCGACCTGATCATCGCCAACGACCCGGACGCGGACCGCTGCGCGGCGGCCGTCAAGAACGGCGAAGAATGGCGAATGCTCCGCGGTGACGAGGTGGGCGCCCTCCTCGCCGCACACCTGGTAGCCCGCGGCGCCCGAGGCACCTTCGCCGAGTCGATCGTCTCCTCGTCCCTCCTCGGCCGCATCGCCGACAAGGCGGGCCTCCCGTACGAGGAGACCCTGACCGGCTTCAAGTGGATCGCCCGCGTGGACGGCCTGCGCTACGGCTACGAAGAGGCACTCGGGTACTGCGTGGACCCCGAGGGCGTCCGCGACAAGGACGGCATCACCGCCGCCCTCCTCCTCACGGAACTCGCGTCCGAGCTGAAGGAGCAGGGCCGTACGCTCCTCGACCTGCTCGACGACCTGGCCGTGGAGCACGGTCTGCACGCCACCGACCAGCTGTCGGTGCGCGTGGAGGACCTGTCCCTGATCGCCGACGCGATGCGCCGCCTGCGCGAGCAGCCGCCGACGGAGCTCGCGGGCCTGCCCGTGAGCAAGGCGGAGGATCTGACGCAGGGAACGGACGCCCTGCCGCCCACGGACGGCCTGCGCTACACGCTCGACGGCGCCCGGGTGATCGTGCGCCCGAGCGGTACGGAGCCGAAGCTCAAGTGCTACCTGGAGGTGGTGGTCCCGGTGGCGTCCAAGGCGGACCTCCCCGCGGCCCGAGCCGAGGCGGCGCGGACGCTCGCGACGATCAAGCGCGACCTGTCGGCCGCGGCGGGCATCTGACGGGAGCGCGGCACCAGCGGCGCACCCGAGGCGCACCCGAGGCCACCCGTGCGAGTGGTTCCGCTAGCGCAGCTGCCGCAGTGATCCGGTGCGCTGCCGGTCCCCCAGGAAGGGACGACCGGTAGCGCACGATCACGTTCCGGGGAGCTGCCGCAGTGCCGTACGGAATCTCCGACTCTTCCACCGCCACCGCCACCGCCGCCCCGTCCCGCGTACCCCCGTCCAGGAGCCCCGGCGGCGTCGCCCGCCCGCCCGCGGGCTTCGGCGGCCGCGTGGCCCGGGCCCTGCGGCACGCCTCCCCCGCGCTCCTCGCGTACGCCGCCGTGCGCGTCCTCGGCCTGCTCGTCCTCACCGAGTGGGCGCACCGGGAGCACCGCGGGGTCCGGCATCTGCTGATGAGGTCCTGGGACTGCGACTGGTACCTGAAGATCGCCGCACACGGGTACACGGACACCCTCGGGACCCGGATCGACGCGAACAACCTGGCGTTCTTCCCGCTGCACCCGATGCTCGTCAGGGCGGGCGACACGCTGTTCCCCTGGCTGCCGCGCGGCGCGGCGGGCCTGGGCATCGCGCTGGTCTGCTCGTTCCTCGCGGCGTGGGGGATCTTCGCGGTGGGCGACCGGCTGTACGGCCGCCGGGCCGGGGTCGTCCTCGCGGTTCTCTGGGGCAGCCTGCCGGTCGCGCTCGTGCAGTGGATGGGCTACACGGAATCGCTCTTCACGGCGCTCACCGCCTGGTCGCTGTACGCGGTACTCACCGGCCGATACATGTGGGCGGGCTCTCTGGCCGCACTCGCGGGGCTCACCCGCCCCACGGGGGTGGCGCTCGCCGCGGCGGTGTCCGTGACGGCGCTCCTGTCGCTGTGGGGCCGCTTCTCCGTACCCCGCTCCCCCCACCCCCTGCGCCCCGTCCTGGGCGCCCTGCTCGCCCCGCTCGGCTGGCTCGCGTACGTCGCGTGGGTGGGCCTGCGCCTGGGCCGCTGGGACGGCTACTTCGCCGTGCAGAAGCTGTGGCGCAACGACTGGGACGGCGGCGTGGAGACGCTGCGCCGGATGCAGGGCCTGCTCGTGGTCGAGCGGCCGCCGCTGTTCCTGGCCATGGTGACGGCGACGCTGCTGGGGGCGGTGGTCCTCTTCGCGCTCTGCGCGGGGGACGGCCAGCCGGTGCCGTTGCTGCTGTTCACCGGCCTGTTGCTGCTGATCGTCCTGGGCAGCAGCGGGGTGTACTTCCCGCGGGCCCGCTTCCTGCTGCCCGGTTTTCCGCTGCTGCTGCCGCTCGCCGTGACGCTCGCGCGGGCGAGGACGCGGGTGACGGTGACGGTGCTGACGGCGGCGGCGCTCGGCTCGGCGGCGTCCGGCGGCCACATGCTCCTGGCGTGGCTGGGCCCGCCGTAAACCAACCGGACTCGCACCCACGTCAGCCCACGTTCAGGTCAGGTCAGCTCAGCCCACATCAGCTCAGATCAGCCCAAGCCATCTCAGCTCAGGTCACGGCGAGCAGCACCGCAAGCAGCACCGCGCCCGCGAGAGCCGGCGCGATGATCTCGTACGCCCAGCGCACCACGGGATCGCCCTGCGCGGACTCGGCGCTCGCCTGGCGTTCGGCCAGTTCGCGGAGGTCGTCCATGGACTGGTCGCCCGCGGAGCGCGTGGACGGCGCGTTGGGGTCGAGGAAGGGGCGGCCCGTCGTCGGGTCGCCGGCCGCGGCGGCCTGCGACTGCCTGCGTGCCGCCCGCTTGCGGCCGCGCAGCGAGACGGGGATCGCCCAGAGCTGGAACTTGGCGCCGGTGCCGGTCAGGACCTCGTTGGAGTATCCGGAGCGGAGCGTCGCGACGGACGCCCACGGCAGCGTGATGGTCCGGAACGGGTTGCGGATGCGGAGCCGGTCGTCGTTGGCGGACACGACGGGCCGCAGGGTGTACGCGATGACCAGCGGCACCGCGATCAGCAGTCCGGCGAGCGCGAGCCACGGGGTGCGGCCCTCGCCGCGGGCGACGGCGTCGATGCCGAGCCAGGCGCCCAGGGCGAGCAGCAGGATGCCGCCGGCGATGCCGGCGGGGGACCGGAAGGTGCGGTCCTTGTACGCGGGCTCCGCCACGGGGTTCTGGGGGTCGCTCATACCCTGATTCTGCCTGAAGCCCGCCCGGCCCCCCAGCGCCGGTACCCACCCGTACCGGGAAGCGGCCCCGCGACAGGCGCGCCCGCGCCACTCGCCCCCGCTCGCCCGCGCCACTCGCCCCCGCCCCGGAGGCGGCCCCGCCCCCACCCCTGTACAGCAGCTACGCGCGTAGATATGCTCCCCTCGTGACCATGCCCACTGCATTCGCTGACGTGACCGCGTCCGAGAGCACGCTCCGCCGCTTCCTGCACGGACTGCCCGGCGTCGACGCGGTCGGCCTGGAGGCGCGTGCCGCCTCGCTCGGTACCCGTTCGATCAAGACCACGGCCAAGGCGTACGCCATCGACCTGGCCATCTCGATGATCGACCTGACGACGCTCGAGGGCGCCGACACCCCCGGCAAGGTCCGGGCGCTCGGCGCGAAGGCCGTGCATCCGGACCCGACCGACCGCGGGACCCCGCGCACCGCGGCCGTCTGCGTCTATCCGGACATGGTCGCCACCGCCAAGGAGGCCGTCGCGGGCAGCGGCGTGAAGGTCGCCTCCGTGGCGACCGCCTTCCCCGCGGGCCGCGCCGCCATCGACGTCAAGCTCGGCGACGTGCGCGAGGCCGTCGCGGCGGGCGCCGACGAGATCGACATGGTCATCGACCGGGGCGCCTTCCTCTCCGGGGACTACATGACGGTGTTCGAGCAGATCCGCGCCGTGAAGGAGGCCTGCGGCACCGCCCGTCTGAAGGTCATCTTCGAGACCGGTGAGCTCTCGACGTACGACAACATCAAGCGCGCCAGCTGGATCGGCATGATCGCGGGCGCCGACTTCATCAAGACGTCGACGGGCAAGGTCGGCGTCAACGCCACCCCGTCCAACACGCTGCTGATGCTGGAGGCCGTCCGCGACTTCCGCGCGCAGACCGGCGTGCAGATCGGTGTGAAGCCCGCGGGCGGCATCCGCTCCACCAAGGACGCGGTGAAGTTCCTCGTCCTGGTGAACGAGACGGCGGGACCCGACTGGCTGGACAACCACTGGTTCCGCTTCGGCGCCTCGTCGCTCCTCAACGACCTGCTGATGCAGCGCCAGAAGCTGGCCACAGGACGCTACTCCGGCCCTGACTACGTGACGGTGGACTGACCCATGACCTCCACTCCTTTCGAGTACGCACCCGCGCCCGAGTCCCGCTCCGTCGTCGACATCGCGCCCAGCTACGGCCTGTTCATCGACGGCGAGTTCACCGAGGCCGCCGACGGCAAGGTCTTCAAGACGGTCTCCCCGTCGACCGAAGAGGTCCTCTCCGAAGTCGCGCAGGCCTCCTCCGAAGACGTCGACCGCGCCGTGAAGGCCGCCCGCAAGGCCTTCGAGAAGTGGTCCGCGCTGCCGGGCGCCGAGCGTGCCAAGTACCTCTTCCGCATCGCCCGGATCATCCAGGAGCGCAGCCGCGAACTGGCCGTCCTGGAGACGCTGGACAACGGAAAGCCCATCAAGGAGACGCGCGACGCCGACCTCCCCCTGGTCGCCGCGCACTTCTTCTACTACGCGGGCTGGGCCGACAAGCTCGACCACGCGGGGTACGGCGCGAACCCGGCCCCGCTCGGCGTCGCGGGCCAGGTCATCCCGTGGAACTTCCCGCTCCTGATGCTGGCCTGGAAGATCGCCCCGGCGCTCGCCACCGGCAACACGGTCGTCCTGAAGCCCGCCGAGACCACCCCCCTGAGCGCCCTGTTCTTCGCGGACATCTGCCGCCAGGCGGGCCTGCCCAAGGGCGTCGTCAACATCCTTCCCGGGTACGGCGACGCGGGCGCGGCGCTGACCTCCCACCCCGACGTGAACAAGGTCGCCTTCACCGGCTCGACCGCCGTCGGCAAGGCGATCGCCCGCCAGGTCGCGGGCACGGACAAGAAGGTCACGCTCGAACTGGGCGGCAAGGGCGCGAACATCGTCTTCGACGACGCCCCCATCGACCAGGCGGTCGAGGGCATCGTCACGGGCATCTTCTTCAACCAGGGCCAGGTCTGCTGCGCGGGCTCGCGTCTCCTCGTACAGGAGTCGGTCCAGGACGAGGTACTCGACGCGCTCAAGCGGCGCCTGGCCACCCTGCGCCTGGGCAACCCGCTCGACAAGAACACCGACATCGGCGCCATCAACTCCGCCGAGCAGCTCGCCCGCATCACCGCGCTCGCCGAGACCGGCGAGGCGGAGGGCGCCGAGCGCTGGTCGGCGCCGTGCGACCTGCCGTCCTCCGGCTACTGGTTCGCGCCGACGCTCTTCACCAACGTCACGCAGGCGCACACCATCGCCCGCGACGAGATCTTCGGCCCGGTGCTCTCGGTGCTGTCCTTCCGCACGCCGGACGAGGCGGTCGCCAAGGCCAACAACACCCAGTACGGGCTCTCCGCCGGCATCTGGACGGAGAAGGGCTCGCGCATCCTCGCGGTCGCGAACAAGCTCCGGGCGGGCGTCGTCTGGGCCAACACTTTCAACAAGTTCGACCCGACGTCGCCGTTCGGCGGATACAAGGAGTCGGGCTTCGGCCGCGAGGGCGGCCGGCACGGGCTGGAGGCGTACCTCGATGTCTGACCGACTCACGGTTCTCAAGACCTACAAGCTGTACGTCGGGGGCAAGTTCCCCCGCTCCGAGAGCGGCCGGGTGTACGAGGTGACGGACTCCAAGAGCAAGTGGCTGGCCAACGCGCCGCTGGCGTCCCGCAAGGACGCGCGTGACGCCGTCGTGGCCGCGCGCAAGGCGCAGGGGGGCTGGGCCGGCGCGACCGCGTACAACCGCGGCCAGGTCCTCTACCGCGTCGCGGAGATGCTGGAGGGCCGCAAGGACCAGTTCGTACGGGAGGTGGCGGACGCGGAGGGCATCTCCAAGTCCAAGGCCGTCGCCCAGGTCGACGCGGCGATCGACCGCTGGGTCTGGTACGCGGGCTGGACCGACAAGATCGCCCAGGTCGTGGGCGGGGCGAACCCGGTCGCGGGCCCGTTCTTCAACCTGTCGACGCCGGAGCCGACCGGTGTGGTCGCGGTCGTCGCGCCCCAGGAGTCGTCGTTCCTGGGCCTGGTCTCCGTGGTCGCCCCGGTGATCGCGACGGGTAACACGGCCGTCGTCGTCGCCGCCGAGAAGTCCCCGCTGCCCGCGCTCTCGCTGGGCGAGGTCCTCGCGACATCCGACGTGCCCGGTGGCGTGGTCAACATCCTGACCGGGAAGACCGCCGAGATCGCGGCCCCGCTCGCCGCCCACCAGGACGTCAACGCGATCGACCTGACGGGTGCGGACGCGGACCTGGCGCGCGATCTGGAGATCGCGGCCGCGGACAACCTCAAGCGCGTGCTGCGTCCACAGCCTGTGGACTTCTCCGCCGACCCCGGGACGCACCGCCTGACGGCCTTCCTTGAGACCAAGACGGTCTGGCACCCGACGGGTTCGCTCGGCGCGTCCGGTTCGGCCTACTAGCCGCTCCCGCACCGCGAAGCCCCGGCCTCCTTTCGTCCAGGAGACCGGGGCTTCGTCGTCATACCTCTGGATACCTCTGGGCGGTTCACAGCCCGAAACGTGCCGCGATCCCGTCGAGCACGCACTCCAGGCCCGTCTCGAACTCCCAGGACGGGTCGTCCTTGCGCGTCGCCTCGTGGGTGTAGCGCCGGTACGTGGGGTAGCGCCCGGTCTCGATCAGGTAGGTCATCTGCGGGGCGAGGCCGATCCTCATCTCGTCCGGAGACTTCCAGTCCTGCCGCCGCAGGTACTCGCTCAGCGTCACCTCGGACCGGACCATGCCGCCCACGTAGGCGGTGACGGTGCGGAAGACGGCCATCATCGTGTCGACGTCGAGGCCGTGCCCGTCGAGCGCGGCGAGCTGACGCTCCGCCGACTCGAACCGGTTCGGCGTCAACGCGTGCAGCGGGGTGGGCAGTTCGGCCATCCACCGGTGCCGCAGCGTCATCTCGCGGGTGGCGCGCGCGGACTCCCGCAGCACGTCGCGCCAGCCCGTCACCTCGGCGGGCGGCCCCAGCTCGGCCGAGACCGTGTCGACCATCAGCGCCAGCAGGTCGTCCTTGCCCGAGACATGGCGGTACGCGGCCATGGGCGCGACGCCCAGCTCGGTGGCGAGGCGGCGCATGGTGACGGCCGCGATGCCCTCGGCGTCGGCGACCCGGACCGCGACGGCGGCGATGCGCTGGGGAGTGAGCGCCGTGCGGGGCGCGGACGCGGGGCGTTCCAGGCGCTCCCAGAGGGTGACCTCCGGTTCGTCCTTCTTCTGCGTGACCATGCGTACAGCGTATCCCTTGTGGACGCCGTACACACTGGAGTGTACGTTGTACGCAACTCGATACGCCGTACACGGCCGTGCCGTCCACACCAGGGGGTCCCCATGAACAGTCAGCCGCAGCAGCTCCGCGTCGCGGTCCTCGTCGGCTCCACCCGCGAGGGCCGCTTCGCCCCCGTCGTCACCCGCTGGGTCAAGCGCCACCTGGACCAGCGCGACGACATGCGCGTCGACGTCGTCGACCTCGCCGAGACCCCGCTGCCCACGGTCATGCCCCCCTTCGGCGGACCGGCCGCGCCCGGCACCGAGGAGGCCCTCGCCCTGGTCTCGCCGCGCCTGGCGGCGGCCGACGCGTTCGTGTTCATCACGCCGGAGTACAACCACAGCTTCCCGGCGAGCCTGAAGAACGCCATCGACTGGCACAACGAGCAGTGGCACGCCAAGCCCATCGGCTTCGTCTCCTACGGGGCCATCTCCGGCGGCCTGCGGGCGGTCGAGCAACTCCGCCTCGTGATGGCCGAGTTGAACGCGACGACCATCCGCAACACCGTCAGCCTGCACAACGCCTGGGGCCTGTTCGACACCGACGGACACATGACGGAACCGGCCAGCGACGCCGCCGTCAAGACCATGCTCGACCAGCTCGCCTGGTGGGCGCTCGCGCTACGCGACGCGAAGGCCGTCCGCCCGTACGCCGCCTGACGCACCGTCGACCCCACCGCGAGGACGTCATGAACCAGCGCACGGAAACCACCACGCCCACCGCCCAGGAACCGGCGCCTGCGCGGGCCCCGGCGGGCACCCCGGAACCGCCCTCCCGCCTCGCCGTCCTCGGACTGCTCCTCGGCATCATCCTGGCGACACTCGACGGCACGATCGTCGGCACCGCGCTCCCGACGATCGTCGGTGACCTCGGCGGCCTCGGCCACTTCTCCTGGGTGGTGACGGCCTATCTGCTCACCGCCGCCGTCTCCACCCCGATCTGGGGCAAGCTGGGCGACCTCTACGGTCGCAAGGGCAGCTACCAGACCTCCATCTCGGTCTTCCTCGTCGGCTCCGTGCTCTGCGGACTCGCCCAGAACATGGAGCAGTTGATCGCCTTCCGCGCCCTGCAGGGGCTCGGCGCTGGCGGACTCTTCGTGGGGGCGATGTCGCTCATCGGGACACTGCTGCCGCCCGCGCAGGCGGGACGTTCCCAGTCGATGATCGGCGTGCTGCTGCCCGTCGCGATGATCGGCGGCCCGCTGCTCGGCGGCTTCCTCACCGACCAGCTGGACTGGCGCTGGGTCTTCTACGTCAACGTGCCCGTCGGCGTGGCCGCGCTCCTGATCGTCGGCCTCCTCGTCCAGGTGCGCGGCGAACGCAGCACGGCCCGCGTCGACGTCGCGGGCGCCGCCCTCCTCACGCTGGGCATCCTGGCCCTGACGCTGCTCGGAACCTGGGGCGGCACGACGTACGACTGGCTCTCCCCGCAGACCGGCTCCCTCGCGCTGCTCGCGGCGGCCGCGCTCGCCGCCTTCGCCCTGGTGGAACGGCGCGCCCCCGAACCGGTCATCCCGCCCCGCCTGTTCCGCGACCGCAACTTCACGCTCGCGCAGGTGCTCACCTTCCTCGCGGGCGCGGCGATGCTGGGCGCGGCCAGCTACCTTCCGCAGTACATGCAGTTCGTGCGCGGCCAGTCGTCGACGGCGAGCGGCCTCCTGCTGCTTCCGCTGATGCTGGGCATGATGGGCGCGCAGCTGTACATCGGGCGGGCGGTCGGCAACGGCGGCGGGTACCGCGCGTACCCGATCGCGGGCGGCGCCGTCGCCACGGTGGGCGCCCTGGCCCTGCTGACCGTCGACGTGGACACGCCCACGGCCGTCGCCTCCGCGCTGACGTTCGTGCTCGGCGCGGGCCTCGGCTGCCTGATGCAGCCGTCACTGCTGATCACCATGAACAGCGCGGAGCCCCGCGACATGGGCGCCGCCAGCGGCACCACCACGCTGCTGCGCACCATCGGCGGCTCGCTCGGCGTCGCCGTGCTCGGCTCCGTCTACACCGACCGCATGACCGACACCGTCACCGACCGGCTCGGCCCGGACGGCGAGCGCCTCGCGGGCGGCCACGAACTGACCCCCGCGGTCCTGCACGGCCTGCCCGAACCGGTGCGGGACGCCTTCCGGTCCGGGGTCACCGGCGGACTGCACGGCGTCATGGCCGGCACGGCCGTCCTGTGCGCCGCCACCTTCGCGACCGCCTGGCTGATCCGCGAGGTGCCGTTGCGGTCGCGGACGGACACGAAGGCGGAATCCGGGGACTAGGGGCCTAGGGGCCTAGGGGCCTAGCCGGGCAGCAGACCCGCCACCGGGCCCACCACGGGAAGCTCGGCCAGCGAAGCGCCCTGGGTCAACGGGCCGGTGACGAACCCCGTGTCGAGCGGCTTGAAGTCGGCGATCTGCGTGCCGAGCGTGTTGTCGAGCGGGTCGGCGCTGGTGTTCGCCAGCGGGTCGAGCTGGAGGTTCTTCGCCGGCCCGAGCCCGCCCGCCGTCGAGTGGTGCACGGCCGACGCGAGGACCTTGAGGGGCATCGCCGCGTCGACGGCGCCGAGCGGCGTGGCGAACCCGGCCGGGGGCGCCGCCGGCCCCGGCTCCACCGCGGCGGCGGCCCCCGCGCCGCCCACTCCGAGAGCGGCGCCCGCGGCCGTGACGGTGAGGCCGGCGCGCAGCAGGGCGCGCTTGGCGGGACGGTGTGACGAGGTTGCTGCGTGTCGTGCCATGGGTACCGCCCATATCCGTGCGTAGTGAGTGACCGAGCGAGCACGTAGCGTAGTTGAGTGGCGAGGCGGGAGCCAAAGGCCGACTCGCCCGGTGCGGGCCGTGGCCGCAGCCCGCGGACGGCGCGCGGACCGTGCGGACACCGTGGGCGAGGGGCCAGCTGCATCACGAAGCCCGACGGGGCCCGTTCGCGGTGGCGCCGTCCTTCGGCGTGGAGGGCACGGCCGCCGTCGCCCGTACGAGCGGCTCACTCAAGTCGACGCCCGCGGGGGCACTCAGCAACCAGGTCCCGCACCGACCCCGAGTGAGCGTTTCGAGGTGGCTGGTCTTCCAGATCGTCGGCGGCCGCGTACAACAAGCCGGTCGTCGCGCCGGCCTCCTCTGGCACGGCGAGCCCGATCCGCACTGCATCCGGTTCGGGCACACCGTCCAGCACCTGCTGCCGTGTCAGCCGGAACCGCCCAGCCGAAGGGCCTGTGTTCCTCGTCTTCTTCGCCAGCTCCGAGAGCTCCCCGAGCCTCACACCTTGTGGGGGACCGGGTCTTCGACCGGAGACGCCGTGCCGGTCGTGGGCTGTGGTGTGTGCGTTCCGTGGGCGGCCTCCGCGCGGCGGGCCAGCGGGACGGCGCCCGCCGCCGCCACGGCGTACATCAGGCCGATGATGAGCCAGCCCGTGGCGTTGAGCGTCGAGAGGGCCAGGGTGACCAGGAAGGGGCCGCAGGAGCGGATGAGCTGAGTTCCGACGCTCCAGGCACCCTGGTACTCGCCGAGGCGTGCGGCGTCGGCGAGGTCGTAGGACAGGCCCCAGGAGCCCGCCGATTGCAGGAGTTCAGTGAGGGTGAGCAGCACGACGGCGGCGAACAGGGCCGTCAGGCAGAGCAGGGGGCTGAGGGTCTCGGCGAGGGCGAAGAGGGCTGAGGCGGTCAGCAGGCAGTAGCCGCCGCGGCGCAGGACGCGGGCCGCCGAGGACACGGTGGTGACGGTGCGTCCGACGCGCATCTGGAAGCCGATGGCCACCAGGACGTTGGTGAACAACAGGGCGGAGGTGGCCCAAGCCGGCGCCCGGGTGTGGTGGGTGACCCAGAGCGGCATGCCGATCTCCAGGAGCTCCATGTGCATGATCAGGACGCCGTTGAGGAGGGAGAGGGTCAAGTAGGGCCGGTCGCGCAGGACCCCGCTCCACATGGCCCCCTTCGAGCCTCTCCCCTGCGGGCTGGGCCTCTTCGGGCGTTGCGTTCCCTCGGAATCGGGCCCGGCGGTGACGGTTTCCGGCAGCCGGGTGGCGACCAGTGCGACGATCAGGACACTGACCGCTCCCAGGCCGACCAGGGCACGGAAGGCCACAGGCGTGTCCAGCGCGAGGGCGACCCCGAGGGCGGGAGTGCTCAGGGTGGCGCCGATATTGCGCACGACGCGGTTGAACGCGAGCGTCCGCACGCGGTTCTCCGGCGTGGTGATGGTGCCGAGGTAGGCCTGACGTACGGGCGCCACGGCGCTTTCCGCGAAGCCCGCCAGGCACGCCACCACCAAGAACGCCGGGTAGGAGTCGACCAGTTGGTATCCGGCGAGGATCAGGCCGCGCAGCAGGCTGATGCCGATGAGCAGGCGGCGGTGTCCGACGCGGTCTCCCAGGCGGCCGGCCGGAACGGCCACGGCCAGTCCGGCGAGCGCGGCCAGGGACAGGCCGCTGCCGACCTCCACCGCGCCCAGGTGGGCGACCTTGGTGAAGAACAGGACGCCGCCGGCGAGCATGATGCCGGGCACCAGTGAGTCGAAGAAGGTCAGGGTGGCATAGACCCGCAAAGGGCCGCGCGGAGGCAGGATCATGCCTCTCACTGAAACCGTCGTACCCGGGCGGGTGACAGAGATTTAGGGTGGAGCTAAATCCATGCGGTTCGGCATCCGGGGGCGGCGGCGTGATCGAGATTGAACTCGGCGTGGAGGACCTGGCACGCGTGCGCTTCGCCATCTCCCCGCTGCAGGAGACGTGTCACAGCCTGTGGGCGCTGCGCGACCCGGGTGACTTCCCGCTGCACATGCGGTGGATGCGCCTGGTGCGCGAGCAGTTGGCGGGGTTGGACGGCGAACTGCTGCTCGCCCTGGTGAGCGATCGCCGGTGGCTGCCGGACTTCATCACCCCGCGCCCCTTGTCGCGGGTGCCGGAGATGAGCGAGGAGTTGGCCACCGTCCGGGCCACCGCGCCGGCCGTCGTACGCGCGGACATCGAGACCGCCTACCGGGACCAGCGCACGCCCGAGGTGCTGCGCGGCGACCCCGTCGTCCTGCGAAACCGGATCGCCGACGCGCTGGAGGCCTACTGGCATGTGGCGCTGGAACCGCACTGGCGCCGGATGCGGGCGGTACTGGAGGCCGACATCCTCCACCGGGCACAACAGCTCACCGACGGCGGCGCGGAGGCCCTCTTCGCCGATCTGCACCCCAACGTGCGCTGGGAGGCCGGGGTCCTGCGGCTGCACCCCATGGGGACCCGCAGCCGGGTGCCGGCCGGTGGCGGGCTGACCCTGTGCCCGACGCTGTTCGGACGCAAGGCGACGGCGCCCATCGGCGAAGTGCCGCGCGTGGACTACCCCGCGCGCGGGGTCGCCACCCTGTGGGAAACCGTCGCGCCGCCGCCCGCCGACGCACTCGCCGCACTGGTCGGACGCCCGAAAGCCGCCCTGCTCGCGGCCCTGGACACCCCGGAGACGACCGGGACCCTCGCCCGGACACTCGGCGTCACCCCCAGCGCCGTCTCCCAGCACCTGGCCGTCCTCGCGGCGTGCGGCCTCGTCAGCCGGGCACGGGCCGGACGAAGCGTCCTCTACGCCCGCAGCGAGCTGGGCGACCGGCTCGCGACGGGCACCTGAACTCGCCTGACACTCCATTGGCAACGCCTTGCCACACATTGGCAATGTTACGTTGCCAGGGGTTGCCTGACCCCTCTACTGTGTCGCCATGACTGACCCCAAGCTCAGCATCGTCATCCCCTACAAGCAGCGGCTGCGCAATATCAAGGTGGTATTCACCTCCCTGCTCGAGCAGTCACTGGACTCGTCGGAGTTCGAGGTCGTGGTGGGTGCCATGGAGTACGACCCGCAATTCGTCGAGCTGTGCCGTGAGTTCACCGACCGGCTCCGGATCGTCTCGGTGCTCACCGCCGAGGACTGGAACACCAGCAGAGCCCGGAACCTCGGGATCAGGCATGCGACCGGACAGGTCGTAGTAGTCCTCGACGCGGATGTGGCCCTGGCACCGCAGGCTCTCAGCAACCTCTGGGAACGGCATTACCAGCACGGACAGAACGTATGTGTCCAGGGGCAGGTGTTCGGCTACGACGAGGTCATCGACGGCGAAGTCGGTGATGACGTCGAGGCCCACCCGTACAGCGTCTACCGCGACACGTTCGCCGAACTCGCCCGCTCGGAACGCGCCAGCCTCGACCCCCGTTGGTCACCCGCGCACGCTTCAGCTTTCGCGCGCTTCCCCTGGGCCTACGTACGGACCGGCTTCATGGCCCTGCCCGCGGCGACCATCCATCGGCACGGGCTGCTGCTCGATGAGGGATTCAAGGGGTGGGGCGCCGAGGACCAGGAGTGGGGCCTGCGCATCTCGCGCACCGGAACCCCCATCGTGCTGGGGCAGGACACCTACGGCATCCACCTCCCGCACGCACGCGACTTCGCCGCTCAGGATCAATCCGCGAACGTCACCAACCGCTACTACCTGGCCAAATGGCCCCGCCTCGAACTGGAGCTCGCGCTCGCCTTCGGCGGCTGGCAGGAGGCCGACCGCCAGTATCCCGACGCCGAGCGTGAGCTGGCCCGGGCCGGGGCCGGGCACCGCCTCGGCGTCGTCCTCGGCACCGTCGGCGGTGCGCGCGTCCTGGTCGTCGGCGCGCTGCTCGGAGACGAACGGGGCGACGGCCCTCCGGCCGTCCTCGACCCCGAGGTGAACGCCCTTCTGGGACCGGACGCACGCGCTTACGAGGGTGTGCTGCCGCTGGCCGGTTTCGCCCTGCCCTACGCCGACGCCGAGATCGACGAGTGCCATGTCCTGCCCCCCATCGCCCGCCTCGCCGACCGCTACCGCACCGCTGTGCACAGGGAGGCCGAACGCGTCGCGCGCAAGACCCTCTTCGCGCCCTCTGCCGTGCCCGCCTGATCAGCGGGCCTGCTCAGGCCCTGACCGCCCCGCCCTTGCACCCGTCTCCGTCGAACCCCTAGCTCTCCTTCCCCGGCCTCTCAGGAGCTGACATGAACGACTCCCCCATCCGCATCTCCGCCGCGGTGATGAGCCACCCCAGGCGGTCCTCCGCGGCCCGGGCTCTGGCCGCCCGCTTCCCCGAACTCGACATCAGTGTCGTACTGGACCCCGAGCCCGACGGCCCGCCCAACGCGCTGCGCGCCGCACGTCTGGCCTGGGCCGCCGTCTCCCCCGACGCGACCCACCACCTGGTACTGCAGGACGACGCACTGCCCGCCGAGAGATTCCTGGAGCGCCTGCACCACCTGGTCGCCGCGCGCCCCGAGGCGGCGCTGAGCCTGTTCACCGAGTGGGGGTCCCGATCGTCGTACGCGCTGCGCATCGCCGCCATGCTCGGGCACGATCTTGCGCCGGTCGTGGACGACTACGTTCCCTGCGTGGCCCTCGTGCTGCCCGCCGAGGTGGCCCGGGGCTTCGACGAGTACGTGCAGGCCAAGATCGAAGCAGAACAACCCGACGACCTCGCCCTGCTGCACTACCTCACGGACCAGGGCACCCCGACTCTCGTCCCGGTCGCGCAGCTGGTCGACCACGACAACGGCCCCAGCCTCGTCGGCAACAGCGTCCACGGCCCTCGCCGCGCGGCCTGCCTCGTGCCTCCGCAACACGCGCCACTGCCCCTGGCCCCCTCGCTCCTGACCGGCCTCGAAACGGTTCCCTACTACGACTTCTGGGGCCAGTACTCCGACGCCTGCGTCCCCGACCCGTCCAGCCTCGACGGCCGGGTACGCAGCTCCGCACGCGTCTACCTCGCCGAACGCGGAGTGCCACAGGAGGAGTTGTACTCGGGCCTGCGCGCGGCACTGGGCGGCTCCCCCGGACGGGCCCTGCTCGGCGACACGGTCAGCGAAGTGGTCCTGACCGAGATCTGGATCGTCTCCTTCCTGCTCGGTTTCATCGCCGCCGAACTCGAAGGGCGCGGCGGCACCACCCTGGACCTGACCGGTCCTGTGGCCGCCACGGCGCTGGCCACCCTGGCCCCCGGCGCCATCCGGCGCGTTGTTCCCACCCACCGGCTGCCGGCCGTCGGCGCGCTGATGACGTCATTGGTACTGGACGCGGTGCGCGACGGCATCGGCCGCGCGCCCTCGCGCGGCTGAACGCACACCCGGCGGACGAAGGGCCCGGCGAACCGGAACACCTCCGGCTCGCCGGGCCCTTTCGACTCTTCGGACGTCAGGCGTAGCTACGCGCTTGGAGGGAGAACAGGTCCGCGTAGAGACCGCCCAGGGCCAGAAGGTCGGCGTGGTCTCCGCGCTCCGCGACCGTGCCTCCTTCCAGAACCACGATCTGATCGGCCATCAGGACGGTGGAGAAGCGGTGCGAGACGAACAGGGTGACGCCGCCGTCCCGGATCACCTCGTGGGCCGATCCCGCGTACCGCTCGAAAACCGCGTGCTCGGCGGTCGCGTCCAGCGCCGAGGCCGGCTCGTCGAGCACCAGCATCAGAGGGTGGTCGCGCAGTGCGGCCCGGGCGAGCCCCAGCGACTGCCACTGCCCGCCGGAGAGTTCGCTGCCGTCCGTGTATCCCCGGCCGAGTGCTCCGTCCAGGCCGCCTGTCACCCTGCGCAGCACCCGCTCGGCCCCGGCCTTCTCGATCGCCGCGAGCAGGGCCGCGTCGTCATCCAGCCGGTGCCGCTCGCCCAGGCCCACGTTCTCGCGCAGGGCCAGTTCGAAGCGCGCGAAGTCCTGGAAGAGTGTGGCCACCCGGGCCTTCCACTCCTGGGGGGCGATGTCCTTCAGATCGACGCCGTCCACCAGGATGCGGCCGCTGGTCGGCTGGTAGAGCCCGCACAACAGCTTCACCAGTGTGCTCTTGCCGGCCCCGTTCTCGCCGACCAGGGCGACGGTGCTGCCGGCGGGCAGATGAAGGTTGACGTCGCGCAGAACGGGGCGGTCGGTTCCCGGATACGTGAAGCCGACGCCTTCCAGGCGGATTCCGTCGGTGAGCCGTGCGGGGACGGGCACGGCTGCGGTGTCCCCTGCTGTGGGGCGTGCCGGCCACGTGCGCAGCTTCTCGAGGCGGCGCGCGGTGTTGCCGGCAGTCTGGAGTGTGGAGAGCATGCCGAGTGCGGCGGCGACCTGCACGTTGATCTGCACCGCCATGGTGATGACCATGACGACGTCACCGATGCTCACGCCTCCGTCGGCGGCTCGGCGCAGGACGAGGAAGATGGCGGCGAAGCAGGCCATGGTGAAGGCGAGCTGGCCGAGGGAGCGCAGCGCGGCCCCTGCCACCTGTCCTCGGCCGATGAGGCCGGTGCCGGTGCGCCAACTCTGGTCGTGCAGGCGCACCAGGGCGTTGTCCGCGCCGAACAGGCGCGCCTCCTTGGCCGACTGGGAGGACGTGGCGACGTGCAGCAGGTGGCGGGCGCGCCGGTTGTGCTCGGCGGCGGCCTCCTTGCCCGCGTCGACCTTGCGCTGGGCATGGCGCCCCATGAAGACCGGTGGCAGCGCGGCGACCGGCAGCAGGAGAAGCCACGGGTCGAGGGAGCCGAGCAGCACGGTGGTCAGGGTGAGTTGTACGGTCAGCGCGGCGATCTGGAGCAGGGCCTCGATGTACCCGCGCATCTTCTGGATCTCTTCGCGGACCAGGACCATGGTGTCCGCGAACTCGGAGCTGTCCAGGTGCTCGACGCCGTCGGTTCCGTTGGCGTGGCGGATGAGTTCGTCGTTGATACGCCACTCGGCCTGTTCGCCCAGTTCAAAGTAGTAGAGGTGAGCGAAATGGCCCATCATGAGCTCTGCGGTGAGCGCGACGGCGATCAAGCCCGCGGTGACGAGGGCGGTGCTCAGGTCGTCGGCGAGCAGCCGGTCGGTGAACTCTCGCAGTCCGAGGGCGACGGCGGGGGTGGCGAGGTAGCCGAGCGACAGCAGGACGGCGGCCTTGAGGAAGCGGCCCCGATCGGTGCTCCAGGCAAGGGTGAACAGCCAGCGTGCGGTGTGCGTCACGTTCTTCATGAGGTGGTGTCCATCATCGTCGTCGGCGCCAGCTCTCGGGGCTGGTCGGGGTTGTCCGTGTCGTCTGTGAACCGCTCGGCCTGCAGCCGGAACAGCTCGGCGTAGCGTCCGCCCGCTGCCACGAGTTCGTCGTGCGTGCCTCGCTCTGCCACCCGGCCGCCGTCGAGGACGACGATCTGGTCGGCGCGGCGCACACTGGAGAATCGGTGCGAGATGATCACCGTGGTGAGTCCGCGGGTGAGGTCGAGGAAGCGGTCGAAGAACTCCACTTCGGCGCGTACGTCGAGCTGGGCGGTGGGTTCATCGAGCACCATGACCGAGGCGCCTGAGTGCACGGCGTGCAGGGCTCGGGCGAGTCCGATGCGCTGCCACTGGCCGCCGGACAGGTCACGGCCGTCGCGGTACTGGCGGGAAAGCACGGTGCGCAGTCCGTCGGGGAGTCGGCCGATGACGTCCTCGGCGCCCGCGCGTCGTGCGGCGTGCAGCAGGTCGTCGTCGTCAGTGGGCGTGTCCGGGGCGCCCAGGGCGATGTTGTCGGCGGCGCTGAGTTCGTAGCGCACGTAGTCCTGGAAGATCACGGCGAATCTGCGCTGCCAGTCCCGCACTTCGATGTCGGTGAGAGGGTGGCCGTCGACGGTGAGACGGCCTGCGGTGGGGTCGTAGAGCCGGGTGAGGAGCTTGACGAGGGTGGTCTTGCCGGCACCGTTGAGACCGACGATCGCGGTGGAGGTCCCGGCCGGCAGTTCGAGGTCGAGGCCGTCGATGACCGGGGCACTGTCCGGGGTGTAGCGGAAGCCGACGTTCTCGAAGCGGATGGAAGAGCGTGGCAGCCCCTCGGCCGGGATGTGGCGGCCGGCGGTGAGGGTGGGGTGGTCGTCCGCTCCGGTGCGGAAGGTGTGGAGGGCGTCGAGGGCGATGAGACCGTACTGGGTCTGGACGTCGGCTTCGGGGAAGTAGACGCCGAAGCGCATCAGGATCAGTACGGCTTGCAGGGCGATGCTCAGGTGCAGCAGGCTCAGGCCCTGGTCGGTGCCGGCCACGGCGAGCTGGGTGACGGTGGCGGTACCGCCGAGGAGTCCGACGAGGGCGAGGAAGACGAAGGGGCGGCCGAGGATGCGGCGCCTGCCCTCCCACATCCGGGTCAGGTAGGTGGTGGTGTCGGCGCGGTGCCGGTCGCGCATCCAGTCGACGAGGCCCAGGAGGCGGATCTCCTTGGCTGCGTGGGTTCCGGTGGCGAGGTTCTTGAGGTAGTTGGCTTTGCGCTTGTCGGCGGTGAGCCCGTCGTAGAAGTCACCGAACGTGCCGAGTGAGCCGCGCTGCCCGAAACGGACGATGAGCGCGGTGACCGCGATGACGACGCCGGCCGCGGGGTGGATGGCGTACCCCACCAGGGCCACCGCTCCGAGAAGTTGGGTGTAGCGGGCGATGAGGGCGAGAAATCCGGCGACGGCGTCTCCGGGCGAGGCCGAGGCCCGGTCGAAGGCCTCACGGGCCACATCGAGCCGGTCGAGCAACCGCTGGTCGTCAAGAGCCATGGCCGGTGCCTCCGCGAGGGCTGTGCGCATCAGTTCGCCGCGGCACCGCTGGTCGACCTGGCGTACGACGATTTCTCCCAGGGCCGCCTGGAAGGGGGCGAGCGCCTGTTGGGTGCCGAACGCCACGCCCGCCAGGACAAGGACCGTCACCAGAGCGGCCCAGGCGCCGGTCTGCGTGTCGGCGACAGCGTCGGGGACGCGTTGCAGGGTGAGGCTCATGGCGATCACGAAGGCCAGGGGCAGCAGGCCGAGCAGGATGTTGAGCAGCAGGGCCAGCGCCCGGGTGCCCGGGGGTACATGGCGCAGCAGCGCCGCGATGTCGAGCCAGCGCTGCGCGCGACGTCGGACGTGGAAGAGAGCGGTCACGGCATGAGCCCCTTCGAGTCGGTTGGGGTGGTGGGGAGTGGGGTTGGCGCACCCGGCGACGGGCAGCGCGCCGACGTGGAGTACGTGTGAACCGGTGCCGGCGAGTGTGAGTGCGGTCGCCGCCTGGAGGGCGGCACCCGATGTGGGGCGAGGCAGGGGTTCCGGTGCGCTCGTGGGGGTTGGTCCCGGGTGGCTCACGCCGGGGCCAGACGCAGGTCGACGACGGGACGCACCTTGCCGCTGGCGTCCCTGCGGCGTAGCGCTCCGTCGCGCAGGGAGATGACGTGGAGTTCGAAGACCGTAAGCCCGTCGTCGAACGTGTGATCGTCACGCAGGACGGGGAAAGCGTGCTGCAGGTGTTCGCGTACGGCCCGGGCGTTCAGTTCTCCGGAGGACTCCGTCAGGATGGTGAGCACTTCGCGGCCGCCCTCCGAGGCGATCTCGGCCTGCACCCGGCACACGCCCAGGTGGGCGAGTTCCCGCTCCATGTCGTCGTGCAGGACCACCTGCCCCTTGACATGAATGACGCCGTCGGCACGCCCGTGGTATTCCAGGACCCTGCCGGTCACACCGAAGGCACAGGCGTGGCGGAAGACCCGCCCGCGGTCGCCGGCCCGGTAGCGGATGAGGGGGCCCTCAAATTTCTGCAGCGTGGTCGTCAGGAGGTCTCCGACGGCGCCTTCGGCGACCGGGTTGCCCTCCGGGTCGACGACTTCGAGGTAGTTGAAGTCGTCGTTGACGTGGTGCAGGGCTCCGCTCATCTCGCCGCACTGGTAGCCGAGTTGCGCGACGTCGTTTGCCGCGAGGACGCTGGAGACGGTGTGTGTGTCCAGATGGGTGCGCAGCCATGCATCATCGGCGGTGCTCAAGGGCGTGCCGAGGTAGAAGATCTTGCTCAGACGCAGGTCGGGGTCCAGAGCGTGGGCCTCGCGCAGGAGCGGCATGATCAGAGTGGGTACGCCGATGAGCGCGTCGGCACCGAAGTCGCGTATGAGGCCGAGCAGCAGTTCGGGGGTGAGGGACTGGGCGGTGGTGTAGGTCTCGACCGGCATCCGGGTGCACTCGGTGAGTGTCGCGGTCAGGCCGCCGTAGAGGTCACCACCGAACAGGGTGTTGATCGGGCGGTCGCCCGGCCGCGACCCCATGGCATGGAACAGCGGAATCGCTTCGCGCACCATGTTGTCCCAGTCGGTGCGGGCATAGACGCTGATGCCGTGCGCCTCGGGCAGGGTGCGGTAGTTGGGGGCGCGGCGGGCGCGGTGCACGAGGTAGCGCAGTCGGGCGTCGAGGCGGCCGGTGGTGGCGTCCTCGCGTGCGCGGGCCAGGGCCGGCGGAATGCCGCGGAGATGGGTTGCCTGTCGCAGGGCACGGACCCAGTCGGCGCGGCAGTCCTCCCGCCACACCAAGGCGGTACCGGCCGCGAGGTGGGCGTCGGGCGGCAATGACATCGGCCGGGGCACGTGGACGTGGACGCCGGCGGCCGGGGAGCCGCTGGGCACCACTGCGGCGGCCGGCAGCAGCGGGGCGATCGACCTCAGTTGCCCGGTGAACTCCAGCCAGAAGAGCCGGCGTTCGGTGCGTATGACGACCTCGTTGCCAAGGGCCCAGCCGTGCAGGGTCGCCCTGAGCGTGGCGTCGGGGTACCGGTCGTCGACGACGATGGTACCGACGGGGCTGAATTCGTAGACGTCGTTGCTGTCGACGACGGGCTGCCAGGGATACTGGGCGATGCCCCCGCACAGGCCGTCGAGGCCCGCGGCGATCTCGTCGGCGTCGAACAGGTCCCGCAGGTACCTCAGGTGGGCTTCGCCCAGCAGGGCGGCCAGGCCTTCGTCCGGCGCCCCGTCCAGGGTGGCCCGCGCCTCGGACACGGCGATCACGAGATCTGTGGGGTAGTGGCGCGGGCCGTTCATGCGGCGAGCTCCCGTCCCAGGGGCAGAGCGTCGGCACACTCGTCCTCTCGCCGGGTGCGGGCCGGCACGCCGGTGATGAAGTCCTCGTCGGCAGGGATGACCAACCGGCAGCCTGCGAGCCCTGCGGGCAGGTCGGCCGGCCGGCCGTGATGCCCGATGTATGTCACCGCGTGCCGGTGGTGGTCGTTGGCGGCGGTGCAGTCGGCCTTCCGGCAGGGCAGTTGGTGCAGAATGAGGATCTTCACCTCGACTCCCGAAACTGTTGTTGTCACAAGTTGACCAGAGCTCTAACGATCCTGGATCACGGCCAGTCGATGGTCGAAGTGACGGCAAGTACGCTGGAAAACGGGCATCTCACGGAAATTCCTCACTGAACGTCACGGGTCGTTTCTACCGATGCCGACTGCGAAAAATTAGCAGCCCAGCGAAGCCGTTGGCAATAGATTGCCAACGGCTAGGCAAGCTCGTGATTAGCTGCGGGACGCGCATCCGTGCCCCCGACTCGACGCGGTGTCCGAGCACGCTGGAGCAAGACGGCGAACCGCACAGGGGCGGGGCCTGGCACACGACATCGTGTGCC
>NZ_JBHVZA010000044.1:0-48955 GCF_042880275.1 Streptomyces sp. NPDC058308 | reverse complement strand
CTGCGCGATCTGGCACAACCGCACCATCGGCGCACCCATCACCCGCTCACTGATCGCCTACGACCACTGAGCCACATCGGAACTACTCATCTAGGCCACGGGCTTCCTCGACGTCACCTGCCGGTAGGCGATCTCGGCCAGCCGCGACTGCCCGTTCTTGCTGGGGTGGAACCAGTCCCAGTGGCTCAACTGGTCGCCGTCGAAGCGGTAGTCGAAGACCGCCCCGCCGTCGTACCGGCACCGCCGGTCCTTGTCGCACACGTCTTCGAGCACCTCGTTGTACGCGACCACGCGCTCCCGCACCGCCGCGCGCCGCTCGGTCGCCTCGGTGTTCAGATCGTCCGGGTCGGCCAGCATCGAGGCGCAGATGCCCAGCTTCCACACCTGCTTGCCCAGCGGATTGGTCCGCCCCTGGGACCAGAGCCGCTTCAGGTCCGGCACGGACGCCACGTACACCTGGGCCTTCGGCAGCTCGCGGCGGAGCGTGCGCATCGCCTCCTGGAAGTCGGCGCGGAATCGCGGGACCGGCGTCATCGAGGCGACCGACGGGCGGCAGGCGTCGTTGGCTCCCGTCATCACGGTCACCAGCTCGGGCCGTTCGGCGGCGGCCTGTTCGATCTGGCCGGTCAGATCCGCCATCCGGGCGCCGGTCTTCGCGTGGTTCCAACTGTGCGAACCGGCCCGCGCCTTCCCGAGCAGCCGCGTCGCCAGGCTGTCGACCTCGGCGTCGGTGCCGGTCGCCCAGGACGCCTCGGGGCAGTCGGAGAGCACCGAGCAGGCGTCGAAGCCACGGGTGATGGAGTCGCCGACCGCGGCAAGGGAGCGGGGCGAGGTGTCCCAGACGGGGGTGGGCGTGGGGGACGGCTTGCCGTGGGCCGGTGGACCGCCCGACGCCGGGGAGTCGTCCCCCTGCGCGTCGCACGCGGTGAGCGCCCCGCCGCACAGAAGGGCCGCCGTCGCGAGAGCGGCCACGGCGCGCGAGCGGTGCCTGCGGCTCTGCATCCCTGCTCCCCTCTGTCGTTCAACGTGACGTCGTGCGCGCGGCCGGGGTTGCGCCCCGCCGGGTGAAAGGTCGGAGTTTCCTGGCCTTCGGACCGACGGTACGTCACACTCCTTGCGCCGCCGCACGGTAGCCTCGGCCCGTAGCCGCCGGGCCACTGCTGTCACGGCGGCGACAGGGCGGGTGGTCCACCCGGTGGCGCACCACCGCACTGGTTCCGCTAAATTACATCACGTCACATCTGTCCCCTTTTCCCAGGTTTATCTAGTATTTGGGGAAAACTGTTCGGCACGGGCGCGAGGCCGCTGGGGAAGGCGAACCTCGACCCACACTGGAGGTCCCGGTGACGACACGTGGAGTTCTGTACGTGCACTCCGCTCCGCGCGCGCTGTGCCCACACGTCGAGTGGGCCGTCGCGGGCGTGCTCGGCGCGCGCGTGAGCCTCGACTGGATCAGGCAGCCCGCGGCGCCGGGCACCTGGAGATCCGAATTCTCCTGGCAGGGCTCGGTGGGCACGGCCTCCAAGCTCGCCTCCGCCCTGCGCGGCTGGGACCTGCTGCGCTTCGAGGTGACGGCGGAGCCCTGCGCGAGCGCCGAGGGCGAGCGGTACAGCGCCACGCCCGAGCTCGGCATCTACCACGCCGTCACCGGCATCCACGGCGACATCCTGATCCCCGAGGACCGGCTCCGTGCCGCGCTGGCCCGCTCACAGCGGGGCGAGAGCGAGCTGGAGGCCGAGCTCGCCAAGCTCCTCGGCAAGCCCTGGGACGACGAGCTGGAGCCCTTCCGGTACGCGGGCGAGGGCGCGCCCGTGCGCTGGCTGCACCAGGTGGTGTGACAGAAGCAGAACGGGAAGGGGCCCCACCGAGCGGTGGGGCCCCTTCGCGTACGTACAGCCGGGTCAGACGGAGCGGAACGCCAGCACGACGTTGTGACCGCCGAAGCCGAACGAGTCGTTCAGCGCCGCGATCCTGCCCTCGGGCAGCGGACGCGCCGTGTCACGGATGACGTCGGCGTCCACCTCGGGGTCGAGGTTCTCGATGTTGATCGTCGGCGGGGCGATGCGGTGCTTCAGCGCGAGGACCGTGGCCACGGTCTCCACGCCGCCCGCGCCGCCGAGCAGGTGACCCGTCATCGACTTGGTGCTGGCGATCGCCATGTGGTCCACGTCGTCGCCGAACGCCTTGCGCAGCGCCTTGATCTCGGCCACGTCACCCTGCGGCGTCGAGGTCGCGTGCGCGTTCACGTGCACGATCTCGGCGGGCTTGAGGTCGGTGGTGTCGATCAGGTTCTGCAGCGCCGCGGCGATGCCGTTGCCGGACGGCTCGGGCTGCGTGATGTGGTGGGCGTCGGCCGAGATGCCCTGGCCGACGGCCTCCGCGTAGATCTTCGCGCCGCGGGCCTTGGCGTGCTCCTCGGACTCGAGGACGATCACGCCGGCGCCCTCGCCGAGCACGAAGCCGTTGCGGTCGGCGTCGTAGGGACGCGAGGCGCCCTGCGGGTCGTCGTTGTTCTTGGACATCGCCATCATGTTGCCGAACGCGACGATCGGCAGCGGGTGGATCGCCGCCTCCGTGCCGCCCGCGACGACGACGTCGGCGCGGCCGGTGCGGATCATCTCGATCGCGTAGCCGATGGCCTCGGCGCCCGAGGCGCAGGCCGACACCGGGGTGTGGACGCCCGCGTGGGCGCCCAGCTCGATGCCGACGTTGGCCGCCGGGGAGTTGGGCATCAGCATCGGCACGGTGTGCGGGGAGACGCGGCGTACGCCCTTCTCCTTGAGCACGTCGTACTGGTCCAGAAGCGTGGTCACGCCGCCGATGCCGGAGGCGATGACCGCGCCGAGGCGGTGCGGGTCCACCGAGGTGTCCTCGCCCGCCTTGGCGGTGTAGCCGGCGTCCGCCCAGGCCTCCTTGGCCGCGATCAGCGCGAACTGCGCCGACCGGTCCAGCTTGCGGGCCTGCGGGCGGGGGATGACCTCGCCCGGTTCCACGGCGATCTGACCGGCGATGCGGACGGGCAGCTCGGCTGCCCAGTCCTGCTCCAGCGCGCTGACGCCGGAGCGGCCCGCGAGCAGGCCCTCCCACGTCGACGCGGCGTCGCCACCCAGCGGTGTGGTTGCGCCGATACCGGTGACGACCACGGTGCGATTGGTCGAGTTCACAGGAAATTTCTCCACGGTGTTGAGGGGATCAACGGCGCCACCGCCGGGTGGCGACTGAGCTCGAGCTCGGTCAGTTCTGGTGCTCGAGGATGTACTTCGTCGCGTCGCCGACCGTCTTGAGGTTCTTGACGTCGTCGTCGGGGATCTTGACGTCGAAGCGCTCTTCGGCGGCGACGACGACCTCGACCATGGACAGCGAGTCGACGTCCAGGTCGTCGGTGAAGGACTTGTCCAGCTGGACGTCCTCGACCGGGATGCCGGCGATCTCGTTCACGATCTCCGCGAGACCGGCGACGATCTCTTCCTGAGTGGCGGCCATGTCGGCGCTCCTTCTTGTGTATCCGGGGGAGGTGGTGCACCCGCCGCGGCAGCGGCGGGTCGGTGCAGCGGTCCGGATCGGATGATCCGGACGTGATGCCTAGGGGAGGGTAACGACCGTGGCGGCGTACACGAGACCCGCCCCGAAGCCGATGACCAGCGCGGTGTCGCCGCTCTTCGCCTCGCCGGTCGCCAGGAGCCGCTCCATTGCGAGCGGGATCGAGGCGGCCGAGGTGTTGCCTGTGGTGCGCACGTCACGGGCGACCGTGACGTGTTCCGGCAGTTTCAGAGTCTTCACCATCGAGTCGATGATCCGCTCGTTGGCCTGGTGCGGAATGAAGACATCCAGGTCGTCCGCGGTGATTCCGGCCGCGTCCAGCGCCTGCTGGGCGACCTTCGCCATCTCGAACACGGCCCAGCGGAAGACCGCCTGGCCTTCCTGCGTAATGGCAGGGAACTTGTCGGGCGTGCCGTTGCGGTACGCCTCCCAGCTCTCGGTCTGCTTGATCGTCTCGGCCTTGTCGCCCTCCGAGCCCCAGACCGTCGGACCGATCCTGGGCTCCTTGGAGGGGCCGACGATCACGGCGCCCGCGCCGTCGCCGAACAGGAACGCCGTCGCGCGGTCGCTCAGGTCGGTGAGGTCGCTGAGCCGCTCCACGCCGATGACGAGCACGTACTCGGCGGAGCCCTCGACGACCATGCCCTTGGCGAGGGTAAGCCCGTAACCGAATCCGGCGCAGCCCGCGGAGATGTCGAACGCGGCGGGCCTGCCCGCGCCGATCTTGTCCGCGATCTCGGTCGCGATGGCCGGGGTCTGCTTGAAGTGCGAGACGGTGGAGACGACCACGGCCCCGATCTGCTCGGGCCTGATGCCGGCGTCGGCGATCGCCTTGCCCGCCGCCTCCACGGACATCGCGGCCACGGTCTCCTCGTCGGAGGCCCAGTGGCGGGTCGCGATGCCGGAGCGGGAGCGGATCCATTCGTCGGACGAGTCGATCGTCTCCAGGATCACCTCGTTCGGTACGACGCGCGTGGGACGGTAGCCGCCGACACCCATGATCCGTGCGTACGGGTGGCCCTGGCCGGCCTTGATCTTCGACATGCGCTACGGCTCCTTGTCGCTTCGGCTAGGAATGCTCGGCGACGAGCGCACGGGCCGCGTCGAGGTCATCGGGGGTCTTCACCGCGAGCGTCTTGACGCCCGGCAGGGCGCGCTTGGCGAGACCGGTCAGCGTGCCACCGGGGCACACCTCGATCAGCGCCGTCACGCCCATCTCCTTGAAGGTCTCCATGCACAGGTCCCAGCGGACCGGGTTGGCGACCTGGCCGACCAGGCGGGCGATCACTTCGGTGCCGTCGGCGACCGGCTCGCCGTCCCGGTTGGAGACGTAGGTCAAGCGCGGGTCGGCGACCGTGAGGCCCTTGGCGGCCTCCTCCAGCGCGGCCACCGCGGGCGCCATGTGCTCGGTGTGGAACGCGCCCGCGACCTTGAGGGCGACGACCTTGCGGACGCCCTCGGGCTTGTCCTCCTGCAGGGCGGCCAGCTGCTCCAGGGTGCCCGCTGCGACGATCTGGCCGGCGCCGTTCACGTTCGCCGGGGTCAGGCCGAGCTTCTCCAGGTGCGGCACGGTGACCTCGGGGGCGCCGCCGAGCAGCGCCGCCATGCCGGTCTCCGTGACGGCGGCGGCATCGGCCATCGCCAGGCCGCGCGTGCGGACGAAGCCGAGTGCGGCGTCCTCGCCGATCACACCGGCGTACGCGGCGGCGGTGATCTCGCCGACGCTGTGTCCGGCGACGGCTCCCGGCGTGATGTCACCGAGTGCCTGGGCGGAGAGCAGACCGGCGGCCACGAGCAGCGGCTGGGCCACGGCGGTGTCGCGGATCGCGTCCGCGTCGGCCTGGGTGCCGTAGTGGGCGAGGTCGAGCCCGATGGCGTCGGACCAGGCGGCGAGGCGGTCAGCGGCGCCGGGGAGGTCGAGCCAGGGGGTCAGGAAGCCGGGCGTCTGAGCGCCTTGGCCGGGAGCGACGAGTACGAGCACTCTTACACTCTCTCTTGTGGACGGCGGGAGCCGCCCGTGGGGACAGGGACGAAGAACAGCTGAGGGAATTGTAGAGTCCCGACAAAACCTTATGACTGAGGATCGGCGTCGGCCAGACGGCCCAGGATGAGCGCGATACGCAGCGTGAAAGCGGAGCGCACATCGGAAGGCGACCAGCCGGTGACGTCAGTCACACGTCGGAGCCGGTAGCGCACGGTATTGGGGTGGACGAAGAGCATCCGGGCCGCGCCTTCGAGGCTGCTCGCCTGTTCCAGGTAGACGCTGAGCGTCTCCAGGAGCGCGGAGCCCGCTTCCTCCAGCGGTCTGTAGATCTCCTCCACCAGCTGGTCGCGGGCCGCCGGGTCCCCGGCCATCGCGCGCTCCGGCAGCAGATCGTCGGCGAGGACGGGCCGCGGGGCGTCCTGCCAGGCCGCGGAGGCCTTGAGTCCGGCGGCCGCGGCCTGCGCGGAGCGGGTGGCGGCGAGCAGGTCCGGGACGATCGGTCCGGCCACCACGGGCCCGGCGGCGTACGGCCCGATCAGCGACTTCGCCACGTGCAGGGGATTGTCGTTGCCGCCCGCGATGACGACCAGACGGTCCCCGAGGACACCGGTCAGGACCTGCAGCTTCGCGTGCCGGGCGGCGCGGCGGATGGCCTCGACGGTGAGCTCGCTGTCGCCGTCGGGTGCGGTGCCGAGGACCACGCAGACGTGGTCGGGGGAGTTCCAGCCGAGGGCGGCGGCGCGGGAGACGGCCCCCTCGTCGGCCTCCCCGGACAGCACCGCGTTGACGACCAGCGACTCCAGGCGGGCGTCCCAGGCACCGCGTGCCTCGGCGGCCTGGGCGTACACCTGCGCGGTGGCGAAGGCGATCTCGCGGGAGTAGACGAGGAGGGCCTCCCTGAGCACCGACTCGTCGCCGGGCGCGGCCACCTCGTCGATGGCGGACTCCATCACCTCGATCGTCGTACGCACCATCTCCACCGTCTGGCGCAGGGTGATCGCCCTGGTCAGCTCGCGGGGCGCGGTGCCGAAGACGTCGGTGGAGATGGCCTGGGGCGCGTCCGGGTGCCGGAACCACTCGGTGAACGCGGCGATGCCGGCCTGGGCGACCAGACCGATCCAGGACCGGTTCTCCGGCGGCATCGCCCGGTACCAGGACAGCGTTTCGTCCATCCGCGCGATGGCCTGCGCCGCGAGGCTCCCGGACGACTTCTCCAGACGCTTCAGGGTCGCGGCGTGGGCCTGGGCGGTCCGGCGGGAGTCCTGACCGGATTCCCGGTGGGACTCCTGGTGGGCTTCGTTCGCTGAGGGTTCGGGCACGGGACAAGACTGCCTTATCGGGGCGGGGACGTGCGGTGCAGGGGCCCGCACAGGCCCTACCGTGGGGTGTGTGATTGACGTACGGCGCTCCGGCGACCGGTACCGCGGCGGGGAGACCGCGGCCGGCATCGAGTCCCGCCATGCCTTCTCCTTCGGCCCCCACTACGACCCCGACAACCTCCGCTTCGGCGCCGTCCTGGCCTGCAACGAAGAGCGCCTCGCGCCCGGCGCGGGCTTCGACGAACACCCGCACAGCCACACCGAGATCGTGACCTGGGTCGTCGAGGGCGAGCTGACCCACCGCGATTCGACGGGGCACGAGTCGCTGGTGCGCCCCGGCGACGTGCAGCACCTGTCTGCCGCGGGCGGGGTCCGCCACATCGAACGCAACGACGGCCCGGCGCCCCTCGTCTTCGTCCAGATGTGGCTGGCCCCCCTCACCCCGGGCGGCGACCCGTCCTACGAGGTGGTCCACGGCATCGCCGACTCCACCCCGTACGCGGTACCCGGCGCGGGGGCGCTGCTGCACGTGCGGCGCCCGGCGGCGGGGGAGCGGCTGGGGCTCCCGGACGCGCCGTTCGTGTTCGTCCATGTGGTGCGCGGTGAACTGGCGCTGGCCGAGGACCGGCTGGGCCCGGGGGACTCGGCGCGGATCAGCGGGGAGGCGGGCCTGGAAGCGGTGGCGCCGGACGCCGCGGAAGTGCTGATCTGGGAGATGGCGAGCGCCCCTTAGGGGCCTGTGTCATGCCCCCGGTCGGCTCAGCGTGCGTGCCGGGCGGCGTTAGGGGTGCCTAGCCGCGCACCTCGGCGAGCACCGCGTCGGTGAACGGGGGCCACACCTCGGCGGCCCACGGCCCGAAGGGCCGGTCGGTGAGCGCGACGCACGCCACGCCCGCGTCCGGGTCGACCCACAGGAACGTCCCCGCCTGTCCGAAGTGCCCGAACGTCCGCGGCGAGGACGAACTCCCCGTCCAGTGCGGCGACTTGGAGTCGCGGATCTCGAAACCGAGCCCCCAGTCGTTCGGGTTCTGGTGTCCGTACCCCGGCAGCACGCCCTTCAGCCCCGGGTACGTCACGGTCATCGCCGCCGCCACGGTCCGCGCGTCGAGCAGCCGCGGAGCCTGCACCTCCGCCGCGAACCGCACCAGGTCGTCGACGGTCGACACCCCGTCCTTGGCGGGCGAGAGCTCACCTTCGAGCGCGGTGGACGTCATCCCCAGCGGTACGAGGACGGCCTGGCGCAGGTACTCGCCGAAGGGGATGTCCGTCGCCTTGGCGATGTGGTCGCCGAGCACCTCGAACCCCGCGTTCGAGTAGAGCCGCCGGGTGCCCGGCGCCGACGTCACCCGGTGCTCGTCGAACGCGAGCCCGCTGGTGTGCGCGAGCAGGTGGCGCACCGTCGAGCCCTCGGGCCCGGCGGGCTCGTCCAGCTCGATCGCCCCTTCCTCGTACGCGACGAGGGCGGCGTAGGCCGCGAGGAGTTTGGTGACCGAGGCGAGGGCGAAACGCCGGTCCGTGGGGCCGTGGGACCCGAGCGACGTGCCGTCCGCGCGGACGACGGCGGCGGCCGCGGTGGGGACCGGCCAGTTCTCGATCAACGCCAGGCTCTGCATGCCCACGAGACTAAGCGCCCTCCAGGTTCAGCCGCATCGAGGGGTCCGGCTTGCGCACGAAGCCGAGCGAGGCGTACAGCGGCTCCGCCTCGGCTGACGCGTTGAGGTCCACGCTGCCCGACCCGCGCTCACGGAACCAGTCGAGCAGCACCTCCATGCACGCCCGCGCATGCCCCCTGCGCCGCCGACCGGGACCGTAGTGACCACGAGCCGGGACGTCTTCCGAATTTCTCCTTGATCCGCTTGCCTGGAGTGCACTCCAGGGTTTTAGCGTGAGGGGCATGACGGTGATGGAGACCAGGACCGCGCAGGGCGGAACCGCAGCCGGACCCACAGCCGGGGCCGAAGCCTGTGCCACGGTGCCGGCGGGGCCCCCGAGTCCGGATGGCCAGGACCACTACACGATCAGCGAGGTCGCGGCCCACACCGGACTGAGCGCCTACACGCTGCGGTGGTACGAGCGGATCGGCCTGATGCCGCACATCGACCGCTCCCATACGGGCCAGCGCCGCTACCGCAACCGCGACCTCGACTGGCTCGCCCTGGTCGGCAAGCTGCGCCTGACCGGGATGCCCGTAGCGGACATGGTCCGCTACGCGGAGCTGGTCCGCGAGGGACAGCACACCTTCCCCGAGCGCCAGGAACTCCTTGAACGGACCCGGCGCGACGTCCGCAGCCGCATCGCGGAGCTGCAGGACACCCTCGCCGTCCTCGACTACAAGATCGACACGTATGCGGGCGCCCGCAAGGTGTCGGAGAGGCCCTGACGATGACGGACGCGGAGAGGGCGAAGGTACGGCTCGGCACCGACGGACCCGGGGCCGGCACCTCGGCGGGCCGTGAGTAGCCCGCGGGCGGCACGGTTCAGAGCTCCGCGAGCAGCTCGGCCTTCTTCATCGTGAACTCGGCGTCCGTGAGCAGGCCCGCCTGGTGCAGCTCGCCCAGATGCCTGATGCGGTCCGCGATGTCCGCCGGATCGCGCCGCACGGCCGGTGCCGCGGACACGCTCGTACCGACACCGCCGGAGCTCAGGGCCGGGCCCGGCCCCGAGGCCCGCACGGCGGCGAGGACCGACGCGGCGAACGGCAGCGACTCGTGGACCGGGCCGTAGCCGAGGCCGAACACCACGGCCGCCGGATCCTGGTCGGCCTGCCCCGGCTGCGCCACGGGGCTCTCGCGGCGCAGCAGCCGCAGATGGCCCTCGAAGACCTCCGGGGAGCGCCACTCGATGCCGCTCAGATCGGTGACGAGGAAGCTCTGGTCGCCTGCCTTCCACTTCGCCGACGAGGCACCCGTCCAGAACCACCGGAAGGAGACCGTCTTGCCGTCGAAGGACGCCTTGCCGTCGTATGCCTTGAACTGCAGGGGCGCCTCGGGCGCCGCCACCAGATAGCGCTCGGCCGGTCCGCCGTCGTCCCCGTCCGAGGAGATCTCCGCCCGCAGCTCGTCCGCGTAGTACTCGGCGAGCGTCTCCCGCTCGGCGGGCAGCACGAGGCGGTACGGGTCGCAGCCTTCCTTGAGCTGGCCCGCCGCGGCCTCCATCAGAGGATCGGCGCCCGGCTTCGGCACGGCATGCAGGACCACGGTCCCGCGTCTCCCGGGGGAGAGCGTCACCGCTGCGATCGCCTCGTGGGGGATGCGCCGCTCGCCGAGAGCCTGGAAGAGCTTCGGCGTGCGGATCCCCCGTTCGAAGCGGATGAGCACGGAGTCGGACTGGAACTCCCAGGCGGCATGAAATCCGGCCAGTACGTCACCCATGCGGCTCATCGTAGGCGGCACGAGCGCCTCCGTCCCTCCTGCGGCGGGCCGCTGTTTCATCGATTTCTACGCGCGTCAGGCCGCTGCCGCGCCGGAAAAACCCTTCCGGCAGGCGTCGTCCTCGTTCGCGCACCGCACTCCGTCGTAGGCGCCGGTGCCGATTTCTGCGAAGTTGCGCAGGCTCTCCGTGCCCGGCTCGAAATAGCCGGTGTGCCCCCGCGCGCCGGCCGCGGACAGCACGCGCGCGCCGAAGCCCGCCGCCACCGGGTCGGCGCCGTGGCCGAGCCCGCCGAATTCCATGTTCGGCACATCCTGGATCCAGTCGTCGCCGTCCCGGGTGGCCCAGATCCGGGCACCCGTGCCCAGCTGCGACGCCGAGTCGGCGCGCATGCCGGGGCTGCCCGCCACCGCGATGTCGGTGACCCGTGGGGGGAGCTTCCGCGCGGCCACACCGCACACCACGGAGCCGTAGCTGTGGCAGTACAGCGCGACCGGAGTGCGGCCGGGCAGGCCGCGCACCATGGAGTCGAGGCGCTTGGACCCCTCCTCGGCGCGCATGGCCGTGGCCGCGTCCACGCCGATGCCGACGGGCGCGGTGTAGTCGGCCCAGGCGATCACGGCGGTACGCGCGCGGGGGCTCACCGAACGCTCCTCGCGGTAGAGCGACTTCGCCATGCCCACCGGCGCCGAGTACTTGCGGAACGTCCGCTCGAACGTCAGCACGTTGGTGTCGACGCCCGGCACGACGACCGAGACGCGGCGGGCCTTGTCGAGGTCTCCGAAGACCTCGGCCATCCGCCCCGAACCCATGGGATCGAAGGCGAACACCTGCCGCCCGGGGCGCATCATGACCCCGAACCGCTTCATCCTGCGTTCGGCCTCCTGCTGCCCCAGCGGGGAGAGGCGTTTGTCGTGCATGCGCTCCCGCTCGACCTTGCGGGCCTGACCCAGAGCGATGTGGTTCGCGCGATAACGCAGGGTGGCGGGCGCGCCGTTCATGTTGCCGACCGCGAGGGGGTAGCGGGCGGCGAGGCGGTTGCGCTGCTGCGTGTCGAGCGAGGCGAAGAAGTGCGCGAGCCGGCCGGCCGGAGCGTCGGTGTCGGGCAGCGCGTGCCCGCCGATGTGCCCGTGCTCCCAGGCGGAGCGCGCGGCTTCCAGAGGCGATGCGTCGCCTCTGTTGTGCCGCACGGCGGTCCACCCGGTGGTCGCCAGCATGACGAACACGACGGCGAGCGCAAGCAGAGCGCGCCAGGCGTTGAGTTGAGGGGAGGAGTCGAAGGAAGTCACTACGGAACACCCTAGGAGAATCGCGATGCCTGACGCGCATCGCGTGAGGCAGATCACGTTTCTTGACGGGTAATTGAGGCAAAGCGGGCACATATTGAATCATTCCGTCACGCTCCGTAGGCGCAAGTCGCACGTGTCGCAGCGGAAGTGACGGTCACTCAGTGTGTACGGCTGGTTGCTCAGCGAGTGGAGTCGTCCTGCGGACCGGACGGTTCCCCCGGTACCGGGCGAGGCTCGCGGGCGCGCCAGTCCTCCGCCAACGCGGGGCCCAAGTGGTCGAGATAGCGCTCCGTGAGCTCGCGGATCGACTCCAGGCTGGCGTCGCCACCCGCGCCCCACAGCCGCCCCGTGGCCCGCATGACACCGCCGAAGGCGGCCACTGCCACGCGCGGGCGCGGGTCGCTGTCCGGGTCGAGCCCCTCGCGCTCCGCGATCACGCGGGTGACCTCGTCCTCCGTCTCGATGGAGCGCCGCAGGTGGACGGCGAGCAGGGAGGGCGTCGACTCGATCATCTGGTAGGTCCGCATGTGGAGTTCGACCGGGACGACCTCCTCGATGGACTGGCCCATCGCCTCCCAGGCGCCGATGACCGCGCCGCGCAGCGCCGTCAGGGGGGCCTCGTGGGCGGGACGCTCGCGCACGGCGCGGACGAACCGTGCCTCCACCATCTCCTGGACCGCGAAGGCGGCTTCCTCCTTGTTGGCGAAGTACCGGAAGAACGTGCGCTGGGAGACGTCGACGGCCTCGGTGATCTCGTCGACGGTGGTCTCCTCGTATCCCTTGGTCGTGAAGAGTTCGAGCGCCGCGCGCAGGAGTGCGTCCCGGGTGCGCTGCTTCTTGCGCTCGCGCAGCCCCGGCCTCGCGGGCCCCGCGGAGAGGCCGTCGGAGACCTCGATCCGCACCGCCGGGGGGTCGGTCACTCGCTGCGTGGTCTTCACGCCGTGGCCCTCTTTCCTGCCGTTTTCCCAGTTCACCATACCTGTGAGCCAGGTGACAGTCACTGACTGGTGAAATGGTTTGTCAACTGTCAGACGCTGTCACTAATCTCGATGCATGACTAGTCAGACCACCGTCGACACGGCGGACAAAGGACCGGAGCCCCTGCCCGTTCCGGCCCTGGCCAAGGGGCTCCGAGGTCACCCCTGGCTGACGCTCTTCGCCGTCGCGATCGGCGTGATGATGGTCGCCCTGGACGGCACGATCGTGGCGATCGCCAACCCGGCGATCCAGAAGGACCTCGGCGCCACGTTCGCCGAGGTGCAGTGGATCACCAACGGCTACTTCCTGGCGCTGGCCGTCGCGCTGATCACCGCGGGCAAGCTGGGCGACCGCTTCGGGCACCGCCAGACCTTCCTCATAGGCGTGGTCGGTTTCGCCGCCGCCTCGGGAGCCATCGGCCTCTCGGACACCATCCCGCTGGTGGTCGCCTTCCGCGTCCTGCAGGGCCTGTTCGGCGCCCTGCTGATGCCCGCCGCGCTCGGCCTGCTGCGCGCCACGTTCCCGGCCGAGAAGCTCAACATGGCCATCGGCATCTGGGGCATGGTCATCGGCGCCTCCACGGCCGGCGGCCCGATCCTCGGCGGCCTCCTCGTCCAGCACGTCAGCTGGCAGTCCGTCTTCTTCATCAACGTGCCGGTCGGCATCATCGCCCTGGTGCTCGGCCTGGTCATCCTCAAGGACCACCGCGCCGAGAACGCGCCGAAGTCCTTCGACGTCATAGGCATCGCGCTGCTCTCGGCGGCCATGTTCTGTCTGGTCTGGGCCCTCATCAAGGCCCCGGAGTGGGGCTGGGGCTCCGGCATGACCTGGGCGTTCATCGGCGCCTCCGTGCTGAGCTTCGTGCTCTTCGCGGCGTGGGAGTCCAAGGTCGCGGAACCGCTCGTCCCGCTGGCCCTGTTCCGCTCCGTGCCGCTGTCCGCCGGTGTGGTCCTGATGGTGCTCATGGCCATCGCCTTCATGGGCGGGCTCTTCTTCGTCACCTTCTACTTGCAGAACGTGCACGGCATGAGCCCCGTGGACAGCGGTCTGCACCTGCTGCCGCTCACCGGCATGATGATCGTCGGCTCGCCGCTCGCGGGCGCGATGATCACCAAGATGGGTCCGCGCATCCCGCTGGCGGGCGGCATGCTGTGCACCGCCGTCGCGATGTACGGCATGTCCACGCTGGAGGCGGGCACGGGCAGCGGCCTCATGTCGATCTGGTTCGCACTCCTCGGCCTCGGCCTCGCCCCGGTGATGGTCGGCGCGACCGAGGTCATCGTGGGCAACGCGCCGATGGAGCTCTCCGGCGTCGCCGGCGGTCTGCAGCAGGCCGCGATGCAGATCGGCGGCAGTCTCGGCACCGCGGTCCTCGGCGCCGTCATGGCCTCGAAGGTCGACAGTGATCTGCCCGACAACTGGGCCGGGGCGAAGCTCCCGCCGCTCAGCGAGGCCCAGCTCGACAAGGCCGCGGAGGCCGTCCAGGTCGGCGTGGCCCCGGTCCCGCCGAAGACCCCGCCGTCGGTCGCCGACCAGATCACCTCGGTCGCGCACGACACCTTCATGTCGGGCATGGGTCTGGCCTGCCTCGTCGCCACCGGAGTCGCCGCGGCCGCCGTCTTCGTGGCGTTCCTGACCAAGCGCGGCGTCAACGCCGAGGCGGGCGCGGGCGTGGGCCACATCTGAGGCGCACGCATCGCCCGGTGGCGCCGGGTCAGGGAAGGCCCCTCAGGGACATCCTGGGGGGCTTTCGCCTATCAGGGTGAGGCACATTCGTACCCCTTCCGACGGCCCGGCCGACGGGTCCACAGTTCACGGAGAAGATCCGCACGAGCACGGCACGGGCGACCGGGCCGCGCCTCATGGGGACAACTGCGCCACATCGCACGGGGGTTGAAGAGATGCGTAGGACCATGCCCACGACCGTCACGGCAGCCGCACTCGCCGCGGTCATCCTGCCGCTCGCAGGTGCCGGGGCCACACACGCCGGGGCCGCACACGCCGGGACCGCCGCCCCGCCGACACTCCGCGGCTGCGGCCCCGGCGAGCTCTGCCTGTGGCAGCGGGCGGAGTTCCGGGGCGTCCGCCAGGTGCACGAACTGGCCGACATCGACATCGAGAGCTGCGTCGCGCTGCCGGAGGGGGGCAGCGCGACGGCTCTCGCCAATCGCACCGGTCGGCCGGTCACCGTGTACCAATCGGCGGAGTGCGCCGAGACGGCCGAGTTCGACACCTACCCGGGAAGCGGCACCTGGGTGCCCGAAACGCCTTACCGCGTACGGGCGTTCAAGGTCTGGGAGAGCTGAACGGGGGTATTCGTGAGGCGAAGCCCGAACCAGCCGGCTCAGGGAGTGAAGAGGGCGGGCTCCGGACACATCACGCGCAAGTGCCCCGGCTCACGCGGCCGTAGGTGGTCGCGGAGCCGGCCGGATCGCGCGGCGCCCGGGACCGTCGGGGTCAACACCGCGACCCCGCCGCGTCACCCGGCGTCCAGATGTTCCCTTCGGGAGTTCTCACGGACGCCGGAGGGCGACGGGCCGAGAAGCCCGTCGCCCTCCGGTACCGAACGGGAACCGCTATGCGTCGCCGCCGGCCGCGCCCGGGTCGGCGGCCATGACGTCGAGGAGCTGGTAGCGGTCGATCGCCTGCTTCAGGACGGAGCGGTCGACCTTGCCCTCACGGGCCAGTTCGGTCAGCACACCGACCACGATCGACTGCGCGTCGATGTGGAAGAACCGACGGGCCGCACCACGCGTGTCGGCGAAGCCGAAGCCGTCCGCGCCGAGTGACTGGTACGTGCCGGGCACCCAGCGGGCGATCTGGTCGGGCACGCTCCGCATCCAGTCGGAGACGGCCACGAACGGGCCCTCGGCGCCGGACAGCTTCCGCGTGACGTACGGGACGCGCTGCTCCTCCTCGGGGTGCAGGAGGTTGTGGCGCTCGACGTCCACGGCCTCGCGGCGCAGCTCGTTCCAGGAGGTCGCCGACCAGACGTCCGCCTTGACGTTCCACTCCGAGGCGAGGATCTGCTGGGCCTCGACCGCCCACGGCACCGCGACGCCGGACGCCATGATCTGGGCCGGGATGGCGCCCTGCTCGCCCGCCTTGAAGCGGTAGATGCCCTTGAGGATGCCCTCGACGTCCACGTCGGCGGGCTCGGCCGGGTGCTGGATGGGCTCGTTGTAGACGGTGAGGTAGTAGAAGACGTCCTCGCTGTCGGGGCCGTACATCCGGCGCAGGCCGTCCTTGACGATGTGCGCGATCTCGTAGCCGAAGGCCGGGTCGTAGGCGACGCAGCCCGGGTTGGTCGAGGCGAGCAGCTGCGAGTGGCCGTCCGCGTGCTGCAGGCCCTCGCCGGTCAGCGTCGTGCGGCCGGCGGTGGCGCCGAGGACGAAACCGCGCGCGAGCTGGTCGGCCATCTGCCAGAACTGGTCGCCGGTGCGCTGGAAACCGAACATCGAGTAGAAGACGTAGACCGGGATCAGCGGCTCGCCGTGCGTGGCGTAGGCCGAACCCGCGGCGATGAGGGACGCCGTGCAGCCCGCCTCGGAGATGCCGTCGTGCAGCATCTGGCCCGTCGGCGACTCCTTGTAGGCGAGGAGCAGGTCGCGGTCCACGGCCTCGTACTGCTGGCCGAGCGGGTTGTAGATCTTCGCACTCGGGAAGAACGCGTCCATGCCGAAGGTGCGGTACTCGTCGGGGGCGATCAGCACGAAACGCTTGCCGATCTCCTTGTCCCGCATGAGGTCCTTCAGGATGCGGACGAACGCCATGGTGGTGGCGATCGACTGCTGGCCCGAGCCCTTCTTCGCGGCCGCGTACGCCTTGTCCTCGGGGAGCGGCAGCGGCTCGGCGCGCACCACGCGGGTCGGGACGTAACCGCCCAGGCTCTTGCGCCGGTCGTGCATGTACTGGATCTCTTCGGAGTCGCGGCCCGGGTGGTAGTACGGCGGGGCGCCGTCCTCCAGCTGCTTGTCCGTGATCGGGATGTGCAGGCGGTCGCGGAAGCCCTTGAGGTCGTCGACCGTCAGCTTCTTCATCTGGTGCGTGGCGTTGCGGCCCTCGAAGTTCGGGCCGAGGGTCCAGCCCTTGACCGTCTGGGCGAGGATCACCGTCGGCTGGCCCTTGTGGGCCTTGGCCGCCGAGAACGCCGCGAAGATCTTCTTGTGGTCGTGACCGCCGCGGCCCAGGTGCAGGATCTGGTCGTCGGTCATGTTCTCGACCATGGCGCGCAGCCGCTGGTCCTCGCCGAAGAAGTGGTCGCGGATGTAGGCGCCGGTCTCCGTGGCGTACGTCTGGAACTGGCCGTCGGGCGTCGTGTTCAGCTTGTTGACCAGGATGCCGTCGCGGTCCTGCGCGAGCAGCGGGTCCCAGCTGCGGTCCCAGACCAGCTTGATGACGTTCCAGCCGGCGCCGCGGAACTGCGACTCCAGCTCCTGGATGATCTTGCCGTTGCCGCGCACCGGGCCGTCCAGGCGCTGCAGGTTGCAGTTGACGACGAAGGTGAGGTTGTCCAGGCCCTCACGGGCGGCGATGGAGAGCTGGCCGAGCGACTCGGGCTCGTCCATCTCGCCGTCGCCGAGGAATGCCCAGACGTGCGACTTGGAGGTGTCGGCGATGGAGCGCGCCTCCATGTAGCGGTTCATCCGCGCCTGGAAGATCGCGCCGAGCGGGCCGAGGCCCATGGAGACCGTCGGGAACTCCCAGAAGTCCGGCATCAGGCGCGGGTGGGGGTACGAGGAGAGGCCGTTGGGCGCCTTGGACTTCTCCTGGCGGAACGCGTCGAGCTGCGGCTCGGAGAGGCGGTCGAGGAGGAAGGCGCGGGCGTAGATACCGGGGGACGCGTGCCCCTGGAAGAAGATCTGGTCGCCGCCGTCGCCCTCGTCCTTGCCGCGGAAGAAGTGGTTGAAGCCCACGTCGTAGAGGGAGGCGGAGGAGGCGAAGGTGGCGATGTGGCCGCCGACGCCGATGCCGGGGCGCTGGGCGCGGGAGACCATCACCGCGGCGTTCCAGCGGGTGGCGTTCAGGACCTTGCGTTCGATTTCCTCGTTGCCGGGGAAGAACGGTTCGTCCTTGGTGGCGATCGTGTTGACGTAGTCCGTACTGCGCATCTCGGGCACGGCGACGCGCTTCTCGCGCGCTCGCTCGATCAGCCGGAGCATCAGATACCGGGCCCGCTCGCGTCCGCGTTCGTCCACCGCGGCGTCGAGCGAGTCGAGCCACTCCTGGGTCTCTTCGGGATCGAAGTCCGGGACCTGACTCGGCAGGCCGCCAATGATGATCGGGTTGCGATCGGATCCGGAAGCCACGCTGTTCCTTCGCTGTCGGGGCTCTCGCCTGGGTTCTGCCTGGCCGTGCACCGCTCCCCATCGTGTACCGCGTGGACGCGTACGTCATGTCTACCGAGAGGTAACCGAGACGTTCATCCGGCGTCCCTGGGGTAGGCTCGGCCCAAATCGCAACGATACGCCCATCCTGTCTAACCGCTTCGCAGAGCCGTTCGGTCTCGAACGGGTGGGGCGGCAGTTGCGGCGACACGGTCGGGAACGTCACCGTTTCGGCGGTCTCGGCGGCCGGGTACTTGCGCGATCCGCCCCGCCCGTGTGGACTACGGCCAACGCCCCGCGCACGCGCGTGGCTGACAGGCATTCCCAAAAACATGATCAGGAGGCAATCCGTGAGCGCGACCGCGGACCACGCGGAGACGAACCTTGCCGTAAGGCTTGGTTTCCAGCCCGACCAGGTGGTCCAGGAGATCGGCTACGACGACGACGTCGACCAGGAGCTCCGCGAGGCCATCGAGGAGGCCACTGGCACAGAGCTCGTCGACGAGGACTACGACGACGTGGCTGACGCCGTGGTGCTCTGGTTCCGTGAGGACGACGGGGACCTGACTGATGCGTTGGTGGATGCCATCGCGTACATGGAGGAGGGCGGCTCGATCCTGCTCCTCACTCCGAAGACCGGTCGCGACGGCTACGTCGAGCCGAGCGAGATCGGCGAGGCGTCGACCACCGCGGGCCTCTCCCAGACCAAGAGCATCAACGCCGGCAAGGACTGGAACGGCAGCCGGCTGATCACCCCCAAGGGAGCCGCGAAGAAGCGCTAGGTCCCAGCGGCCGAGAGAAGCGCCGGGCCCGCGCGGCCCACGCGGCACCAGCCGGAGAAGCACCGTGAGGCCCCCGCCGACGCACCTGTCGGCGGGGGCCTCACGCACGCGTGGGGCGCGGACCGCCGGACGTAGGGTGGACGTCACCCGATCAGCCCCGCCCGAGGGGCTCCGTCGAAGGGATGCGTACTCATGGCGCTCGCTGGAATCGCCACCGGCACCAAGGCCCCGGAATTCGAGCTGAAGGACAACCACGGCCGCACCGTGAAGCTCTCGGACTTCCGCGGCGAGAAGAACGTGGTGCTGCTCTTCTACCCGTTCGCGTTCACCGGCGTGTGCACCGGCGAGCTGTGCGCGCTGCGCGACGAGCTGCCGAAGTTCGTCAACGACGACACGCAGCTGCTTGCCGTCTCCAACGACTCCATCCACACGCTGCGCGTCTTCGCCGAGCAGGAGGGCCTGGAGTACCCGCTGGTCTCCGACTTCTGGCCGCACGGCGAGGTCAGCCGCGCCTACGGCGTCTTCGACGAGGAGAAGGGGTGCGCGGTGCGCGGCACCTTCATCATCGACAAGGAGGCCGTGGTGCGCTGGACCGTCGTCAACGGTCTGCCGGACGCCCGTGACCTGAACGAGTACGTGAAGGCGCTGGAGACCCTGTAGGTCCGCGCCCCCGCGCCCCTGAGATTCCTCGGGGACGACACCCTGAGTTTCTTCAGGTGCAGAGCCTGGGGATGCCGGGAACCGGTCACTAGGATCCACACGTTGATCTGATGGCAACGCAACGCTTGGGGCTCCCCGCCCCTGGACACCAATTGGGAGGATTCGTGGGAGTCAGCCTCAGCAAGGGCGGCAACGTATCGCTGAGCAAGGAGGCACCGGGCCTGACCGCGGTTCTGGTCGGCCTCGGCTGGGACGTCCGCACCACCACCGGTACGGACTTCGACCTCGACGCCAGTGCGATCCTGACGAACGCGGAGGGCAAGGTCAGCAGTGACAGCAACTTCGTGTTCTTCAACAACCTGAAGAGCCCCGACGGCTCCGTCGAGCACACCGGTGACAACACCACCGGTGAGGGCGAGGGCGACGACGAGGCGATCAAGGTCGACCTGGCCGCGGTCCCCGCCGACGTGGAGAAGATCGTCTTCCCGGTCTCCATCTACGACGCGGAGAACCGCCAGCAGTCGTTCGGCCAGGTGCGCAACGCGTTCATCCGCGTCGTGAACCAGGCGGGCGGCGCGGAGATCGCGCGGTACGACCTCTCCGAGGACGCCTCGACGGAGACCGCCATGGTCTTCGGCGAGCTGTACCGCCACGGCGCCGAGTGGAAGTTCCGCGCGGTCGGCCAGGGCTACGCCTCGGGTCTGCGCGGCATCGCGCAGGACTTCGGCGTCAACGTCTGAGCCGGACGCGCTCACCACCTCGTGCCCTCGTGACCAGGGGGCCCGCGTTTCCGGTACCTCGGGAACATCTGCGCATCTCACCTCGGGGAGGACCATCACCATGGGCGTCACGCTCGCCAAGGGAGGCAACGTCTCCCTCTCCAAGGCCGCACCCAATCTCACCCAGGTCCTCGTCGGACTGGGCTGGGACGCGCGGTCCACCACCGGCGCCCCCTTCGACCTCGACGCCAGCGCACTGCTGTGCAACGCGGGCAAGGTGCTCGGCGACGAGTGGTTCGTCTTCTACAACAACCTCAAGAGCCCCGACGAGTCCGTGGAGCACACCGGGGACAACCTCACCGGCGAGGGCGATGGCGACGACGAGTCGCTCCTGATCGACCTCTCCAAGGTGCCGGCCGGCTGCGACAAGATCGTCTTTCCGGTCTCGATCCATGAGGCGGACAACCGGGGGCAGACGTTCGGCCAGGTCAGCAACGCGTTCATCCGTGTCGTGAACCAGGCGGACGGTCAGGAGCTCGCGCGCTACGACCTCAGCGAGGACGCCTCCACGGAGACGGCGATGATCTTCGGTGAGGTGTATCGGTACGGGGGCGAGTGGAAGTTCCGTGCAGTCGGACAGGGGTACGCGTCAGGTCTGCGCGGCATCGCTCTAGACTTCGGGGTCAACGTTTCGTAAAGCCGGGGACCGGCGCGGGGGAGACCGCTAATCGGGAGCCCGTACATACACGATTGGGTAGCCAGTGCTTCTGAAAACCTTCGGCTGGTCGTTCGCGGTGACCGCGCTCGGCCTGGTCGCCGCGGTGCTCTACGGGGGGTGGACGGGCTTCGGCGTCGTGGCGATCCTGTCCATCCTCGAGATCTCGGTGTCCTTCGACAACGCGGTCGTCAACGCCGGAATCCTGAAGAAGATGAATGCCTTCTGGCAGAAGATCTTCCTCACCGTCGGCGTGCTGGTCGCGGTCTTCGGCATGCGGCTCGTCTTCCCGGTCGTGATCGTCGCCATCAGCGCCAAGATCGGCCCGATCGAGGCGGTCCGCCTCGCGCTCGACGACAAGGACAAGTACCAGCAGCTGGTCACCGACGCTCACCCGTCGATCGCCGCCTTCGGTGGCATGTTCCTGTTGATGATCTTCCTGGACTTCATCTTCGAGGACAGGGACATCAAGTGGCTGAGCTGGATCGAGCGCCCGCTCGCCAAGCTCGGCAAGGTCGACATGCTGTCGGTCTGCATCGCGCTCATCGTGCTCATGATCACCGCGATGACCTTCGCCACCCACGCCCACCAGCACGGCGGCATCCATGTGGACAAGGCGCAGACGGTCCTCATCGCCGGTATCGCAGGTCTGATCACCTACCTCGTGGTGGGCGGCCTCTCCGGCTACTTCGAGAACAAGCTGGAGGAGGACGAGGAGCGCGAGCACGAGGAGGAGGAAGAGGCCAAGCGGACCGGCAAGAAGGTTCCCGCCGTGGTGATGGCCGGCAAGGCCGCGTTCTTCATGTTCCTCTACCTCGAGGTCCTGGACGCGTCCTTCTCCTTCGACGGCGTCATCGGCGCCTTCGCGATCACGAACGACATCGTCCTGATGGCGCTCGGCCTCGGTATCGGCGCCATGTACGTCCGGTCCCTCACCGTCTACCTGGTCCGCCAGGGCACCCTCGACGACTACGTCTACCTGGAGCACGGCGCGCACTACGCGATCGGTGCCCTCGCCGTGATCCTCCTGGTCACCATCCAGTACGAGATCCACGAGGTCATCACCGGATCCGTCGGCGTCATCCTGATCGCCTGGTCCTTCATCTCGTCCGTGATCCGCAACAAGCGGATGGCGGCGGCCGAGGGACAGGGCAGCTCGGGAGAGAAGGCCGAGGTCTCCTCGGGGGTCTGACGCTGACTGATTCCCTCGCCGCCCCGTCCGATTCCGGTTCCCGGAGTGTGACGGCGGCCGAGGTGAGGAACGCTCTGTGCGGGGCGGCCGTCGAGGAGAGGTCCTCATGGCCGCCCCGTCGGTATTCGTGGCCGGCACCACCGGCCGCCGTAGCCGGGTCCACCGGTATGCGTACGTGGAACAAGGGCACTTGGGGGCGGGAATGTCCTTCTGGGACGGTCTGTGGCGTGGGCGTTCGATGGACTTCGAATCGGGCAGCGCCGCCACCAACTCCATCGAACTGACCAAACGGCACCCGACGGTCTCGCTCTCCAAGCAGGGCGCGGCCACCGGCAATCTGCGCGTCAACCTCTCCTGGCAGATGCGCACGTCCGACATCATCGGCAAGCCGAGCAACCGCGGCGGCCTGCTGCGGCATCCGCTCAAGCTGTTCCAGCCCGACGTGGTGCAGGCGCACACCCAGGGCGTGGTCAACGTCGACCTCGACATCGGCTGTCTGTACGAGCTGGTGGACGGCGCCAAGGGAGTCGTCCAGCCCCTCGGCAGCTTCTTCGGCAGCCTCAACGCCCCGCCGTACGTGAAGCTCAGCGGCGACGACCGGTTCGGCTCGCCGTCCGGCGAGACGATCTACATCAACCTCGACCACCGCGAGTCCATCAAGCGGCTCCTGGTCTTCGCCTACATCTACGACCAGACGCCGGCCTTCGACCGTACGCACGCGAAGGTCACGCTCTACCCCAGCAACGGACCGCGGATCGAGATCGACCTGGACGAGCGGCAGCCGCAGGCCCGCTCGTGCGCGGTGTTCTCCGTCGAGAACGTCAAGGACGAGCTCGTCGTGCGCCGTGAGGTGAAGTTCGTCTACGGATTCCAGGCCGAGCTCGACCGGCTGTACGGCTGGGGACTCCAGTGGGGCCGGGGGTACAAGTCCAAGGTGGGCTGAGCCGTGCGCCCGCCGCGCGAATCCCCCGCGCCCGCCCGCACCCCTACCGGGGCAGGAACTGCGGTCCCTGCGGGGGCAGCCGGAAGTTCGGGTCCGGCATCGGGGTCACCGGCTGCGGATAGCCGTACGAAGGCTGTGCGACGGGCGCGGGCTGGGCGATCGGGGTGGGCTGGGTGGGCGCCGCCGGAGGGTAGCCGTACGCGGGCTGGGGCGCCGGATGCCGGGGCGGCACGGGCGGGTAGCCGTACGCGGGCCCGGCGGTGGAGGGCGGGGCCGTGGGCTGCTGCGGCGCGGGCTGCTGGGGCGGCAGCGGAAGCGAGGCCGAGGGCGAGGGCTCCGAGGAGGCGGAGTCCGAGTCGTCCACGGAGATGCCGAAGTCGGAGGCGAGGCCCTCCAGACCGTTGGAGTACCCCTCGCCGAGCGCGCGGAACTTCCACCCCTCGCCACGGCGGTAGAGCTCCCCGCAGATCAGCGCCGTCTCCTCGCCGGTCTGCGGAGTGATGTCGAAGTGGGCGAGCGGCTCGCCATCGGCGACGGCGGCGTCGTACAGCAGGATCCGCAGGGCGGGTACGCGCTCGAAGGCCACGCCTTCCGCCGACGCGGCGAGCAGCACGCGGTGCACCGCGGGATCCAGGCCCGCCAGGTCCGTCTGGATCGTGTCGGTCAGCCCTTCGGCGACGCGCTTCTTGCCGAGCCGCCAGACCTTGCCCGCGGGGTGGCGCGGCTGGTTGTAGAAGACGAAGTCCTCGTCGGAGCGCACCCGGCCGTCGCTGCCCAGCAGCAGCGCCGAGGCGTCGACGTCGGGGACGCCCTGCCCGGGGGTCCAGCGGAGCACGGCGCGGACCGCCGTGGCCTCGAGAGGGACGTTCGACCCCTTCAACATCGCGTGCGTCATGCGGTCATCCTGCCTTCCCCCGCAGCGCTTGGACAACGTGGGGGGCTTGGGGCCCCGGCCGCGTCATCAGGCTCCTGACCTGCGAGTGGTGCGAGCGTGCGACGGTGGTGTGGTGAGCATGTGTGACATGGCCGGGTTACCTGAAGTTCATGCCCTGCGGGAACCCCCGGCACCCGTCTCTACGTACTATTACCGGCCACATCCGTACGGCCCACGTCTACGAAACAGGCGACGGCAAGGAGTCACATGCGTCATTTCGGGCACATCGCCCCTGAGGTGCGGCAGCGCCTCTTCCACCGGGAGCCGAGTGCCTTCACCGCCGCCTCCCCGCCGCAGCTGCTCGCGGTGGCCCTCGGGGCCACCCTCTACAGCCCGGCCACCCGCCCCCGCCTCGCCGACGACATCCTGAAACAGGCCGGGCGCGGCGTGGTCTCCATGGTGCTCTGCCTGGAGGACTCCATAGACGACGCCGAGGTCGTCGAGGCCGAGGAGAACCTGGTCCGGCAGTTCGCCGACCTGGCGGCGCGGGACGCGGAGCCGCCGCTGCTCTTCATCCGGGTGCGCACCGCCGAGCAGATACCCGACCTGGTCCGCAGGCTCGGGACCAGCGTCCGGCTGCTCTCCGGGTTCGTCCTGCCCAAGTTCACCGAGGAGCGGGGCGTTCCGTTCCTGGAGGCGCTGGTGGCCGCGGAGGCGGAGCTGACCGAGGACGGCCCGGCCGGCGCCGGCCGACGGCTCTTCGCCATGCCCGTCCTGGAGTCGCCCGAGCTGCTGCACCTGGAGAGCCGGGCCGACACCCTCGCCGGGGTCTCCCGCGCCGTCGGCAAGTACCGCGACCGGGTCCTCGCGCTGCGCCTGGGCGTCACCGACTTCTGCTCGGCGTACGGGCTGCGCAGGCCCCCGGACATGACCGCCTACGACGTGCAGATCGTCGCCTCCGTCATCGCCGACGTGGTGAACGTCCTGGGCAGGGCCGACGGCACCGGATTCACCGTGACAGGGCCGGTGTGGGAGTACTTCCGCGTCCAGGAGCGGATGTTCAAGCCGCAGCTGCGCCGCAGCCCCTTCCTGGAGAGCCGCGCCGACGAACTGCGCCAGGCCCTCATCGAGCACGACATGGACGGCCTGCTCCGCGAGATCGAGCTCGACCGCGCCAACGGCCTGCTCGGCAAGACCTGCATCCACCCCTCCCACGTCCTGCCCGTGCACGCCCTCTCGGTGGTCAGCCACGAGGAGTTCAGCGACGCCGAGGACATCCTGCGCCCCGAGCGGGGCGGCGGCGGGGTCCTGCGCTCCTCGTACACGAACAAGATGAACGAGGTGAAGCCGCACCGCGCCTGGGCCGAGCGGACCCTGCGCCGCGCCGAGGTCTTCGGCGTCGCCAAGGAGGACATCGGCTTCGTGGAGCTGCTCACCGCCGGGATCCCGGCTGATGAACGTCGAGAAGGAACGCAAGGAGCATGACGTACGTGACTGAAGACGTGACACCGGAGACACCGGAGCCGCCGGGGACGTCCGTGTGGTCGGGGAGCTGGGTCGCCGAGCGGCTCGGGGTCGGGCTCGACGGCGACGCGGCGCTGCGCGCCATGCTCGGCCTCGCGCTGCGCCGCAACCCCAAGCGGGCGCACCTCCTGGTGTCGAACGTCCTGGGCAAGCACGTACCGCAGCGCCCCTCGGTCGTGTACGCGGCCGGGCACGGCCTCGGAGTCCGGGTGCGGGACCTGCTCGGCGACGACGAGGCCCGGCGCGCCGTCGTCCTCGGCTACGCGGAGACCGCGACGGGGCTCGGCCACGCGGTCGCCGACGGCCTCGCCCTCGCGCCCTACCTGCACTCCACGCGGCGCCCCGTCCAGGGTGTCGAGCGCGCGGGCGGCTTCGAGGAGTCCCACTCGCACGCCACGTCGCACCTGCTGCTTCCCGAGGACCCGCGGCTGCTCGCCGGCGAAGGACCGCTGGTCCTCGTCGACGACGAGTTCTCCACCGGCAACACCGTCCTGAACACCGTCCGCGCCCTGCACGAGCGCTTCCCGCGCGAGCGGTACGTGATCGTGGCGCTGGTCGACATGCGCTCGCCGGGGGACCGCGGGCGTCTCACTGACTTCGCCCGCGAGATCGGCGCCCGCGTCGACCTCGTCGCGACGGCGTCCGGGACGGTGCGGCTGCCCGAGGGCGTCCTGGCGAAGGGGCAGGCGCTGGTCGCCGAGTACGAGGCGCGCCCCGCGCCCGCCGTGCCGCGGCCCCGCGCCGGGCGCGCCCCCCTCACCCGCGTCGACCTCGGCTGGCCCGCGGGCGTGCCCGACGGCGGGCGGCACGGCTTCACACCCGCGCACCGGACCGCCCTGGACGCGGCGTTGCCGGACATGGCGGCACGGATCGCGAAGGCGCTGCCGGACGGCGCGCGCCGGGTGCTCGTGCTCGGCTTCGAGGAGCTGATGTACGCGCCGCTCGCGCTCGGCGCCGAGCTGGAGCGCGGCACCGGCGCCGAGGTGCGCTTCTCCACCACGACCCGCTCGCCCGTGCTCGCCGTGGACGACCCCGGCTACGCGATCCGCACCCGCCTCGCCTTCCCCGCGCACGACGAGCCCGCCGACGGCCCCGGGACGCGGTACGCCTACAACGTCGCGGGCGGCGGCTTCGACGCGGTCGTCGCGGTCGTGGACTCGGTCGCCGACACCCCGCGACTGCACGCCCCGGACGGCCTGTTGGCGCAGCTTTCCGACCACACCGGGCACGTCCTGCTGGCCGTCGTCCCGTCCTACGTACCGCCGACCGGCGCGACCTGCGTACCGCCGAGCGACACGACCTGCGTACCGCCGAGCGACACGACTTACGTCCCGCCGACCGGCGCGCACGCCCCCGAAAGGCCCTCCATGCTCCCCGAGCCCCTCCGCGGCCCCGCCTTCTCCTCGTACGCGCCCGAAGACGTCGGCTGGCTGCTCCAGGACCTCTCGGACGTGCCGCTCGAAGCGCCCACGGAGGAGCGGGAGGAGGCGATACAGAGCGGTGGCGCGCACTACGCCGAGTCGCTGCCCGTCGAGTACCAGCCCAGCGAGCGCTACCAGGAGCTGTTCCACGCCGCGCTCGGCACGTCCGCCGCCCGCATCGCGCAGGCCGTCGGCACGGTCACCGAGACCGTACTGGCCGAGCGGTCGCCGCGCCCCGTCCTGGTGTCCCTGGCCCGGGCGGGCACCCCGGTCGGCGTCCTCATGCGCCGCTGGGCCGCGCACCGGCACGGTCTCGACCTGCCGCACTACGCGGTGTCGATCGTGCGCGGCCGCGGCATCGACGCCAACGCGCTGCGCTGGCTCGCCGCCCACCACGAGCCCGCCGACGTCGTCTTCGTCGACGGCTGGACCGGCAAGGGCGCCATCACCCGCGAACTGGCCGACGCCGTGCGGGAGTTCGAGGCGTCCGGCGGCCCCGAAGGGTTCAACCCGGAGATCGCCGTGCTCGCCGACCCCGGCTCGTGCGTGCGCACCTACGGCACCCGCGAGGACTTCCTCATCCCCTCCGCCTGCCTCAACTCCACGGTGTCCGGACTGATTTCACGTACCGTGCTCCGCGCCGACCTGGTCGGGCCGGACGACTTCCACGGCGGCAAGTTCTACCGCGAGCTCGCCGGTGCCGACCTGTCCCGCGACTTCGTCGACACGGTCGTGGCCCGCTTCGGCGAGGTCGACGACGCGGTGGACGCGCAGGTCAAGGAGGTGCTCGCCGCGGACAGGGCGCCGACCTGGGAGGGCTGGGCCGCCGTCGAGCGGATCAGCGAGGAGTACGGCATCCACGACGTGAACCTCGTCAAGCCGGGCGTCGGCGAGACGACCCGCGTGCTCCTTCGCCGCGTCCCCTGGAAGATCCTGGCCCGCGCGGGCGCGGGACCCGACCTCGACCACGTGCGGCTGCTCGCCGAGCAGCGGGGCGTGCCCGTCGAGGAGGTGGGTGAACTCCCCTACACCTGCGTGGGGTTGATCCATCCCAAGTACACGCGCGGGGCCACGGGAGCGGACGGCAAGGCGGTGACCTCGAAGTGACGCGGCTCATCGCAAGCGACCTCGACCGCACCCTCATCTACTCCGCCGCCGCACTCGGCCTGACCGTGCCGGACGCGGAAGCGCCGCGCCTGCTCTGCGTCGAGGTGTACGAGGGCAAGCCGCTCTCGTACGTCACCGAGACGGCCGCCGGACTCCTCGACGAGCTGGGCCGCGCCGCCCTGTTCGTACCGACCACGACGCGCACCCGCGAGCAGTACGGGCGCATCCATCTCCCGGGCCCCGCACCGCGGTTCGCGATCTGCGCCAACGGCGGGCACCTGCTCGTCGACGGCGTCTCCGACCCCGACTGGCAGGCGACGGTCGCCCGCGCCCTCGCCGCCGAGTGCGCCTCCCTCGACGAGGTCCGCGCCCACCTGGTGCGTACCGCCGACCCCGCCTGGCTGCTCAAGGAGCGCGTCGCCGAGGACCTCTTCGCGTACCTCGTCGTCGACCGGGCGCTGCTGCCCGACGCGTGGGTCGAGGAGCTCGCCGGCTGGGCCGGGGCGCGCGGCTGGACCGTCTCCCTGCAGGGCCGCAAGCTGTACGCCGTGCCGAAGCCGCTCACCAAGAGCGCGGCGGTACGGGAGGTCGCGCGGCGGACCGGCGCCGAGGAGATCCTCGCCGCGGGCGACTCGCTCCTGGACGCGGATCTGCTGCTCGCCGCGGACCGGTCCTGGCGGCCGGGGCACGGGGAGCTGGCCGATACGGAGTTCACGGCGCGTGGGCTCACGGTGCTGGCGGAGCGGGGGGTCGCGGCGGGGGAGGAGATCGCTCGGGCGTTCCTCGGGGCGGTTAGCCTGAGCGCATGCCTCGATACGAATACCGTTGCCGGTCCTGTGGTGACACCTTTGAACTGAACCGGCCCATGGCGGAGTCCGGTGCGCCCGCGGTGTGCCCTGACGGGCATGAGGACACGGTGAAGCTGTTGTCGGCCGTTGCCGTGGGGGGTTCTGCGGTTGCCCCTCGTGGGGGCGGGGGTGGCGGTGGCGGGTGCTGTGGTGGGGGTTGTTGCGGCTGAGGTCTGTCGCGCGGTTCCCCGCGCCCCTGATGGGGGCCCCGGTCGTGGTCGAGTGCGGATTCGTCGTGGCTTGTCGCGCAGTTCCTCGCGCCCCTGGTGGGGGCCCCGGTCGTGGTCGGGTGCGGGTTGGGTGTGGCTTGTCGCGCAGTTCCCCGCGCCCCTGACAGGCCTTAGCGCACCACCGTGCCCGGGCCCGCTCCCAGTAGGGGCAGTTCCGCCCTGGTGGGTGCGCCCTCCCAGTCGCCGGGGGAGGCCACCGCGAACGCGCCCGTGGTGACGGCGCGGTCCAGGCGGGACGCCACGTTCTCGTCGTCGAGCAGCGCCGACAGATAGCCGGCGACGAACGCGTCGCCCGCGCCCACCGCGTCCACGGCCCGCACCTCGCGCGCGGGGGAGCGCAGTGCGCCGTCGGCGGTGTGGGCGGTGGCGCCGTCCGCCCCGAGCTTGACCACGACCTCACGGACGCCCCGCGCGAGGAGGAACTCCTCCGGGGCGTCGGCGGGCGTCGACTCCGGCAGGCACAGGGGCAGTTCGTCGTCGGAGGCGATGAGGACGTCGACGTACGGCAGCCACTCGCGCAGCTCGGCGGCCGCCTCCTGCCGACTCCACAGCCTGGCGCGGAAGTTGACGTCCAGGCAGACCTGGGTGCCGTGCTCGCGGGCGAGGCGCAGCGCACGCCGGCAGGCCTCGGCCGCCGACGGGCCGAGGGCCGGGGTGATGCCGGTGAGATGCAGGAGGCGCGGCGCCGCGGAGGCGAACGCGGCCTCGACCGCGTCCGGGGCGAGCCGCGAACCCGCCGAGCCCGCGCGGTAGTAGTGCACGCGGGTCACCTCCGGCAGCCGCGGCTCGAAGAGGATCAGCCCCGTCGGGGCGTGTGGGTCACGCGTGGCGGGGGAGACGTCGACGCCTTCCGCGCGCAGCGTCCGCAGGACCAGCTCGCCGGCCTCGTCGTCCCCGACCGCGCCCGCCCAGCGGACGGCGTGGCCGAGGCGGGCCAGGCCGACGGCCACGTTGCTCTCGGCGCCCGCGACGGAGACGTTCATGGTGCCGCCGAGCTTGAGGGGACCGCTGCCGCGCAGGGCGACCATGGTCTCGCCGAGGGTCAGGACGGTGTCGGGCGCGGTCATGGCGGCGCCGGGCCCCTTCATCGCCGTACCGCCCCGGTTCATCGCCCTGCCGCCCCGGCCGTCTCCGTCACCTTCAGGAACTCCGCCGCCCGGGTCCGCAGCGCGGCCAGGTCGCCGCCGTCCGCCGCGTCGCCGGTCAGGGGGGAGCCGACGCCCACCGCGACCGCGCCGAGCGCCAGATACGCCTCGGCGGCCGCCGCGTCCACGCCGCCGACCGGCACGAAGGGGGTGCCGGGGAAGGGAGCGCGCAGCGCCTTGAGATACGCGGGGCCGCCCATCGCCGACGCCGGAAAGATCTTCAGCGCGGTCACCCCCGCCGCCTCGGCCGCGATGACCTCGGTCGGCGTGAGGACACCGCCGAGCACCGGGAGGCCGAGCCGTACCGCCTGGTCGGCGCCCGCGCCGAGCCCCGGCGTGACGATCAGGTCGGCGCCCGCTTCGGCGGCCCGCCGCGCGTCGTCGGCGGTGCGCACCGTGCCCGCGCCGAGCCAGGCGTCCGCCCCCAGCTCGGCCCTCGCACGGCGCAGCACGCCCAGGGCGTCCGCGCTGCTGAGGGAGACCTCGACCAGCGCGATGCCGGACTCCACGAGCGTCATGACCGTACGGAAAGAGGCGTCCGGATCGCTGCCGCGCACGATGGCGACGAGGCGCCGTGCCCGGAGATCCGTGGGGAAGTCACGCATCTCCCCAGATTCGCACAGCGGTACGGACCGACCGGGACCGGGGCTTCAGGGTCTGGTCGCCGCGGATTCCGCCCGGTCCCGGTGGCGCGCCTTCCAGTACGGGTTGTCGTGCGGCAGCCCGCCGCTGACCCGCCCGTACATCCCGAAGGTCATGAGCAGCAGGCCCACGACAAAGCTGAACAGGACGTTCTGCATCCGGAACGCCAGGAAGTTGAAACGGGAGTCGAGCAGGGCCAGATTGACGAAGCCGCTGAGGACGAACAGGACGCCGAGGACCATATTCAGCGTCGAGGCGAGATTGCCGCCGATCACCATCCCGGCGAAGAGCAGCAGTCCGACGGCGATGGACAGGACGCTGAGGGTGCCGTTCGTGCTGAGTCCGGCGACGGTGTCACCGCGGGTGTCGAAGAACCCGATCCTGTCGATGAGACCGAGGACGCCGAACGCCAGCAGGACGAGACCCATGAGGCCCGCGCCCGCGCGGTAGACGCGGCTCAGCCGGTGGTCGACGGGCAGCTCCTCGTCGAGGACGGTGCGCGGCCGACGACGCCTCCGCAGCCCCGGCCCGCCCGGCCCCCGCTTGGTCCCTGGTTTTCCCGGATGAAGTACATGCGTGGCCATGTCCGCCTCCTTGGCGCGCGCGGAGGCCGTACGTCCGTACGTCCGTGTGTCCGTACGCCGTTTTCCGTACGTGACGGTGACTCCAGGGTCCGCCCGGAAAAGAGCGACCGCCAACCGGGCCGCCGATGCGGAGAGCGGGCTCTCAGGCGCCCTGCCCCCGCTCCTCCCGTATCCGCGCGACCACGCGCGCCACGGTCGTGCGGACCGCCTCGGTCTCGGTCAGGAAGTGCCAGTAGTCCGGGTGGCGGCCCTCCAGGGCGGCCACCGCGGAGTCAAGGCGGGCCACGGACTCGTCCAGCGGGCGGGCGTGGCGCGGCTCGGGGGTCTGGCGGCCCGCCATCGCGAGGCGCTGCGCGTCCCGGATCGCGAAACGGGTGCGGTCGATCTCCTGCTGCGGATCCTTCGCCACCGCGTTCAGCCGCTGCAGCCGGTCACCGGCCGCCGAGACCGCCTCGTCCGTGGAGTTCAGCAGCGCCCGGACCGTGGAGAGCAGCGACGTGGCGTCCGGCCAGCGCTGCTCGTCGCGCGCTTGCTGCGCCTCCTTCAGCTTGGTCTCGGCCTGTCGTACGTTCTCCGCGGCCTGGTCGGGAACGCGCTGCAGGTCCTGCCAGCAGGCGGCCGAGAACCGGCGCCGCAGCTCGCTGAGGACCGGCTCGACCTGGCCGCTGCGAGTGGTCAGCGCCTGCGCGCGGGTGCGCAGCGACACCAGGCGCCGGTCGATCTCGGCGGCGCGCTCGGGCAGCCGCTCGGCCTCGGCGCGCACGGCCTCGGCATCGCGCAGCACACGGTCGGCGCGCTGCAGGGTCTCCGGTACGCCGTGCCGGCCCGCGCCCTGGTTGAGTCTGGTCAACTCGGGGCCGAGGGCGGCGAGGCGGGCTGCGAGATCGTCGGCCTTGAGCCCCGCCGCACGCACGGAATCGAGGGCGTTGCTCGCGGCGAGCAGCGTCTGGCGGGCCCGCTCCACCGCGGGGGCGAGCCGGGCCAGCTGCGTCTCCGCCTTGTCGAGCAGCGGGCCGAGGCCCTGCCGGAAACGCTCCAGTTCCTGCTTGGCCTTGCCCAGCTCGTCCTTGGCCTGGGTGAGCTCGGTCCTGGCGCGGGCCGCGACCGACGAGTCCAGGTCGTCGCGGTCGAGGTCGTGGGCGTCCACGGCGCTGATGTACTGGTGGCTGACCTCGTCGATGCGCCGCCCCATCGCCTCGAAGTCCGAGACGGCCCGCTGACCCGCGGGCGAGGAGTCCACGGCGACGATGGTCTCGATGGAGATGCGCAGATCGCGCTGGGCGGTGTCCAGTTCGTAGAAGGCGGCGGCAGCGGCGTCCTTCGCGGCCTGCGCCTCGGCGCGCAGACTCTCGCCGCGGCCGCCGAACCACCGGCGCGTACCGCCGCCCGCGAAGGCGGCCGGGGCGGTGGCGGCGAGCAGCGGCAGGGCGAGGGCGACGGCGCCGGCGAGGGTGAGGAGATCACGCAGAGGGCCGCCGCGGCGTACGCTCCCGCGGGAACGACGGGCGGGCCGGCGCGGAGCGCGAGCCGTGCCCGCCGCGCGGCCCGCGACCGCCGCCGTGCGCTCGGCCGCTGCGCTGTCCGATGATGGCTGTGTATACGGCTGCGTTCTGTCCGGTGTGTACGGCTGCGAAGGTGTCGCCGTCACTATCCCTCTCCCGTACTGTCATCCGCCCTGCCCGGTGTCACATTCTCCCACCGGTTAAGGACGAATACACGGGCCGGTTAGTTCGCGCTGTACACGGAGACGCTGCCGTCGGAGCTGCGGACGTCCACGTGGTGGGCGCTTTCGTCGTCGCGCGGCACCGAAACGTCGACGGAGCCGTCGGAACTCTCGGTCCGTACGTCGTACGCGATGCCGGCCCCGTCCTTCGTGCGGGGCACCGCGATGTCGACGGAGCCGTCCTTGCTCCGCGCCTCGACACGGTCGGGCACGGCGGCCAGCCGGAGCTTCACGGAACCGTCCCTGGTCTCGACGGCCACGCGCCGCGACGTGACCCCGTCCGCGCGGACAGAGCCGTCGGAGCTCCGCAGTTCGAGCGGTCCCGAGGCGCCCTTGACGGCGACGGACCCGTCGGAGCTGCGCAGGCTCAACGGCCCCGCGGAGTCCTCGACCGTGACCGAGCCGTCCTCTGTACGCACCTTCAGCCCGCTCCGGAGCCCGCCCGCGGTGACCTGGCCGTCCTTGTTCTCGACGGAGACGGCGACGCCGCGGGGGACCTCGACGCGGTGCCTGGCCGAGCAGTTGGTGATGACGCCGGAGCACGTCACGCGGAGCGTGAGCCGGTCGCCCGCCATCCTCCACGTCACCTTCGGATCGCTGCCGAGGACGGTCTTCCCGTCGAACCACCGGGTCACCCGCACGCCCTCGGCGCCCTTGGCCGCCGGGACCAGTTCGACAGCGGAGTGACGGGAATCGATGGTCAGCGTCCTGCCCGGCAGCGCGAACGTCCGGTGATCGGGATCGGAGTCGTTCTTCGCGTCGGCCCCGCACCCGCCGACGAGCAGGACGACGGCGACCGTCCCGCCGCCGACGGCGAGTGCGTGGGCGGCGCGCGTACGACGGGTGCGCACGGGCATGGCGGTTTCCCCCTGGAAGTGATCTTGTGCTTCTCGACAGTCAGACTGTACGGAGCCGTCCACCACCGGAGGATCCGGGCCACCACCGGATCCGGGGTGGGGTTAACCCCCGGAATCAACCCCCCGGAACGGGTTTGCGGGGCACTGCCTGCGACAAGGTAGGCTGTCCACTCGTCCCGGGCGCGTAGCTCAGGGGTAGAGCGCCTCCCTTACAAGGAGGATGTCGGCGGTTCGAAACCGTCCGCGCCCACCGGGTCTGACCAGGCAAAAGGCCTCCTGCCAAGATCGGCAGGAGGCCTTTTGTAGATCATTTAGGAGTGATTCAGGAGTCGGCTTCGGGATTTTTTCTCCTGCGAGCACTCCGCAGCGGCCCGCTGCCCGCGCTCCCAACGAGCCTCCAGACAGTCCAGACGGTGCTTCCGCATCTCCGGCGTCACATGCTCGTAGGCGCCCTCAATGTCCTTGGGCACCCACCCCATCGTCAGGTACCGCAAGGCGCGGTCCACGCCGTCGTCCTTCATCCGACCAGCGCGCCAGAAGGCAGCCGCAGGCATTGAACGGGTGACTGGCACACAGGACTTGGCCGCCTCGTCCGCAGCGCCGGGCGTAGCCGCGCAGAGCGTCACGGAGACCAATAGTGGAGCTGTGACCGTCCAAGCCCCCAAGGACGCCACCGGAAATGTGAAGACCACGGCTCCTGACGGCACGGCATTCGGGCTCGGCCTGCCGCAGACCAAGAGCGTCAAGGGCGTGAAGGCGGGCTCCGGGACCATCGTCTACCCCAACGCCGCCGACTCCACCGACGTCGCCGTCCAGCCCACCACGGACGGCGGCGCCCGCACACTGGTGACCCTCAAGGACAAAAACGCTCCCACCGAGCAGCGTTTCGCCCTCCAGATGCCGACCGGGACCCACCTGGCCGCCAACGACAGCGGCGGCTACGACATCTTCCAGGACAGCGGGAAGGGATCCACCGCTCTCAGGGGCACCATCTCTGCACCGTGGGCCAAGGATGCCAACGGTAAGGACGTTGCCACCAGCTACAAGCTGGAAGGCGGCACGCTGGTGCAGAAAATCAACACCAGCAGCACCACGGCCTTCCCTGTGGTCGCCGACCCCCACTACACCTGGGGCATCATCAGCAAGAAGTGCCTGAAGATCAAGAGTTACGGGAAGCCCGGCGAATACTCGGGTAAGCAGGGCGACGGATACTGCCGCTGACCTCCCTGCGACGAAAGGTGCACTTCGATGACGATCCTCTGGCTCGCGCTCATCGCAGTCTTTGTCCTCGTCGAGATCTGGCTGACGAAGCGGAACCATCGCCGGTCCGCATGGCGCACACTCGACGGTGACCGCATTGCCCTGGCCGTCGGCGTGGCATGGTGCGCCATCGCTGTCGCCGTCGCGTGGGCCGATGACAACGACCCCATTGGCGGCCTGCTCTTCGGAGGACTGACAGGCACCATCGTTGCCTGCCTCGTCGCCTCGGCGCGACGCAAGACCGCATACCTGCGAGGCAAGAACAACGCCTCGTACTGATCAAGCCCAAACGCCGTCAGGGCGGGCCGCCCGTCCGTTGTCGAGCACCTCGACAACGTCACCCGCCACGCTGCACGTGACCCAGCTCGACACCCCGAACGCCACGGCCCGGTTCGACCGCGCTTCTGGGGCTTCGGCCACGGCGTCGATGACGGCGAGCACCTCCTCGTGTCCGTCGTCCGGCAGGACATCCATCACCGCGGCGGCCCGGTCCCTCAGCTTCACCCTGTGCATAAGGCCCCCTTGGTACACAGGGGCAGCACGGTAGAGCACGAAGGACGGGAACATGCGTGCCTGTGGATAACGCCACCGCGCACCAGGAAACCCCCAGTGGCGTTCCCCGGTTGAGAGGCAGACGATGGAAGGAAGGGGTCGGCTGGTGATGTCGACCGTGGACCCCGCGGCGGCAACGACTGACTCCAGAGCATGGGCACAGCCCGAATGGAGGAAGTCGTCATGATGGAGGTCAAGACGGTCCAGAAGCCGGACGAGCGGCGAGATTTCCCCCGCGGCCACCTCGAAGCTGTTCATCTCACAGGACTCGACTTCGCCGTGGGCACCTTCGAGCCCGGCTGGCGTTGGTCCGAGTCCGTGGCCCCGCTCGCGGGGACCGAGAGTTGCCAGATCCACCACAACGGCTACGTCGTCGAGGGGCGGATGCACCTTCGCATGGACGATGGAGGCGAAACCGAAGTCGGGCCAGGCGATGTCTTCGTGTGCTCACCCGGTCACGACGCCTGGGTCGTTGGCGACGACTCGGTCGTTCTGTACGACTTCGCGGGAGGCATGGCACAGGATTACGCAAAGGCAGCGGAGGGATAGCTCTCTGACGAGGGAAGCGGTTGCCCCTCCACAGCTGGAAAGCGCCTACGCCGCCTCGTACTTGTGAGCCCGGCCGCCGCGCCCACCTCAGCCACCCGGGGACAACATCGAGCAGCCCTTCCGCGTCAGACAGCCCGGCCCGGCGCAGAGACTCCACGACCCGATCGGAGGGGCACGTGGCCCCGGTCCACGGCTAGAGAGCGTGCGGCCGTCGCTGAGCCCCTCCGGACAGCGGCGGCCGCACAGGCGCGGGGCAATGCTTCCCCCATCTCCTCCGCGCTGGCGTCCTCACGGACCTGGGGGTGCGGGAGCTGGCCCCGGGTCGAGACATGAGGACGTCCAGGCCGGGGCTGCATTCGCTGCAGAGCGTTGCCCCGGCCGCTTAGGGTCTTGCCTCATTGCGGGCCCGGGGGCTGGGGGTCGGGCGCGCTCGCCCTAGCGGCGGGGGTGGGGGCGGCGCACCGGGCGCAGCTGCGGCTACTGGGCCCTCCCGCGATCCCAAGGCACTCATCCCGATCACCTTCGGCATCGTCTTCGGGATCCTCCTGGTCGGCCGCCCCTCCGGGGTCCTCGGCAACGCCACAGGCTTCCTGCGCTGGGGAGGCAACGTCGGAGGCGGGCTCACCATGGGCTTCCTCACCGGGCAGAACGCCACCACCTTCGCGCAAGCCGCCGCCCCCCGGCTCGACGACAAGGGTGCCATCGTCGTCACCGCCCTCGCCGTGGGCCTGTGGCTGGTGCGCAAGAAGGTCCCCAAGCTGCCCAAGGGCAAGTGGAAAAAGGGCGTGTTCATCGGGGTCATGCTGTGCATCTCCACCGGCACAGCCGCGGTCATTGCGCAGGCCGTCGTCGGCGGTGCCAACGACCTCGGCGCGCAGCTCTTCGAGGTCGCGCAGACCGCTGACGTCGGGACACTGGTATGAGCGCCCCGACTACCGTGCAGTGGCTGCGTGCCGCCGAGGACATGCCCACCCGCGACCCGACCGCGTTCCTGACGCCGACCGGCACGCTACCGACTCCCGCAGCTCGCAAGGCGGATGGGTCAAGGACGGGTCACATAAGCCGAAGTAGAAGAAGCTGAGTCCAGGGCCCTGCCGCACCCTCGCCCCGGCAGGCCCCTGGAACTAGTCAGCCAGCTTTTACGAACACCGCTATGGCAGTCGCGGGGACGGCTCTTGGGGATCCTCAGCGCCCTGACTGCTGATCCGTGGAACAGGTCGATATGGACCCAACTTCGGCCGCTGATTCTTCCAGAGATGGCGATGCCACCGCCTGACGCACCACACAGCAAATGTGATCGGCGCAAAGGACAAAATGGTGGGGACTGCTGGCGGCAGCCACAGCCAAAAGGACAACGGCCACACTACAGCGACGACGATGGGGAGCATGACACTGAGGCCGAGCAGAAGTGCCCCCCAGACGTCGTCAACCCGAGACCACCAAGATTTCCCCTGCAAATACGGTTCGAACCGCATCATTATGGAAAGCGCCAGCGTTGTGGCCGGCGCCAGCAGCCATGGGGATGCGGGCATACCGCGATTGCCGAAGAATTCACCGATCAAGGTCGCAGGGATGTACGCCGGAAGCAGGAACATGCCCATATAGACAGCGGCTGACGCTACAGCCCCAAGGTCGTCACCCGAGTCAGCAACCTGCTCGTCAGAGTCATGTTTCACTGCCGCCTTATCCTCTCACCTGACTACAGGCATGCCTCTGCTAGTGCGGGAAGGCCCGTAGAGTTGACTATCAGGTTGGCGATGTCCTCATCGATGTGGCCAGGGTACTTCTTGTGCTTCAGGTATGCCCAAACGGCTTTCGCTACCTTCTTGCCATTCTTGACGATCCTGTACACCTTCGCAATGCCGATTCCATTCTCGGCGGCGAACTTTGCCACTGCGGTCGCGCACTGGAACCAGCCTCGCGTGGCGGGTTTCGCACTGGAACTCTGGTTCAGGAAATCCGCCACCTCCTGGAGCGCTCCCTGATCTCCTGCCTCAACACGCTGGATGAGCGGCTCAGGGATCGAGGCGATGAGGTCCAGCGCCTTCTGGATCGCAGCCTCACCCGCCTCGTCGCTAATGTTGGATAGGTCGAGACGGGGCGTAACGTTTCCGGCACCCTGAACCGTGAGTGCAAGTGTTGATGCGCGCGATTCCTGTGTGTGATCAGTAGCAAAGGCTGGCCCGGAAATCACCGTACCGACCATGGCTGCAGCTACGAAAGCAGCAGTAGCGGCACCGAAACGGCGGCGACGAGTCCAGCGTGACGACATGACGCTCCTTCAAGTCTCAATTTCAGACGCAGGGCGAAGCGTGGACCGGAATGAGATCGATCCAGTTCGTTCAGTCATGACCGGACGCTACTTTGCTTTTCGGGCTAGATAAATCAGAAAAATCCGATACGACGATAGGGTCCCCCTTTCATCTCCCCGTCTCCTGGCGAACTGATCGCTTCATGCGTAGGTGCCTCACGTAGGGGAAATATGGGATGCCTGGCGACCCCGGACCACACCTATTCAGCGGGGCCTTCGCTATTCCCGCCCACGCTGGCGCCGATCGCGATCTTCCTGCACCGCATGCTCGAAGGCCCTGACCGGGCGTACGCGACCACCCCGTACTCGCTCGACGACACCGGCCTGAGCGACGTCACCGACGGGGTGCAGATCCGTATGCGGGCGGGACCGGACCCGCGCGAAGTCCTCGACATGGCCGACGCCGTCCGCGACCTCCTGCACATGCGCGAGGACACGGTCGTCGGCGGTGTCCGGCTCTCGCTGATCTGGCGGCAGTCCCAGGCCCCCACGGGGCGGTACGAGCATGGCCGCGAAGAGCTGACCAGCAACTATTACGCCCGCTCGAACCGGCCGGGCCCCCACATGTACGAGTGGAAGGAGACCGCGTCATGTCGACGCCGACCGAGACCGCTCTTGCGCGCCGCGCCATCCAAGGCGCACCTGCGGTTCTTCGACCGCGACGGGCTGCCCGAGGCATACGTCGGTAAGGCCCTTCCGGACGGGGAGCCGCAGGGAGGCGCGGCGCGCGACCTCGACCAGGTGCAGGTGACGTTCACCGGAACGGGCTCAGCGGTCCCGCCCGACGCCCGGCACCTCGACAGCGTCGCCCGCCACGCCGCACGCGGCCCAGCTCGGCGACCCGAACACCGCGAGCCCCTCGGCCTCGCGCCCGTCCTCGTCCGCGATCCACTGAAGCGTGCGTTCCAGGTCGCCTGGGTGTACGCATTCCAGGAAAGTGCAGCAGGGCGAGGTGGGTCAGTGGAGCGAGGTCGTCCACGCGTGCGGCTCTATGGCGCCGAGCTGCGGCAGTCCCGTCGGATCGTCCGCGTAGCCGGGGGTCAGCGGCCCGAGCCCGGGTGCGTCCTGCGGTAGCGGCGGTCCCAGCGCTCCTGGCGTTCCTTGCGGAGGCGGTAGTCGCGGTAGGTCTTGGGGTAACCACCGCCGCCTCCCGCGCCGCCCGCTCCGCCACTGCCGCCCGCGCCACCGCCCGCGCTCCCCGCGGAGTCGCTCTTCTTGGTGGCCGAGCCGCCCTCGTAGAAGCGGACCAGGTAGAAGGCGAGCGCGGCCGCGGCCAGCCACAGCAGCGGCTGGTCGAAGCCCAGGCCCACGAGGGCCAGGATCGCGACGGCAATCAGGACATTCATGGCTGCGCCTCCGTGACCCGAGGCAGCTCGAAGAGGGCTCGAGAGTGACTCGAAGACGACTCTCGTGCGTGGCTGGTAGCGAGTCAACGCCCGGCCCCTGCGCCTGTCAATGGCTTGCGGGCAGGGAGCCGTCCGGTGTCTCGTGCACGTGTTTGAGCCGGGCCCTGGCGGTGACCGCGTCCGGGCCCGCGATCTGCTCCCAGTAGCTGTGGCAGCTCACGAAGACCGCCAATTCCCGCTCCCGCGCGCGGAGTTCCTCGACCTCGGCCTGTTCGTGCGGGGTCCAGCCGGGGGAGGCGGGGCGTTCCACTTTGCGCCAGCCGCCGGTGTCGCTGAAGCCGTCGAGAGGCTCCACGGACCAGGGCAGCCGTTTGAGCAGCGCCAGGAGCACGGAGCGGACCTGGTGCAGTTCCTCCTGGCCGGCGAGGAGGTCGCTCGGGAAGTCACGGGATGGGGTGGCAGGCACGCCGTAATGGTACTCCTGTTCGAATTGGGTGTGCGAGTGAATGAGACCCGGAGGTGGGGCGGACTTCTGTGAGGGGCTCTACGAGGGGTGGGGGTGGACAGGCATGTGGGTGGGGGTATGCGGGGCCGGGGCCGCCGGTGGCGGGTGGCGGACGGCCCCCCGGCAGACGGCAGACACCCCCGGCGGACGACCCGCCGATGGCAAGCTGGAAGCATGTGCCGAAGCATCAAGACGCTCCGTCCACCCGCCATCCCCGACGACGCCACCGAGGAGGAGATCCGGGCCGCCGCGCTGCAGTACGTGCGCAAGGTCTCCGGGTTCCGCGCCCCGGCCGCGCACAACCGCGAGGTCTTCGACCGCGCCGTCGACGCCGTGGCCGAGGCGACCGCGGAGCTGCTCGCCAAGCTGGAAGTGCGCGGGGCGCGCGCGTCCTAGGCCCTGTCGTCAAACTCGCGTCTGCCTCGCGGCGTCTGGCACGCATGCTCGCCGCGTTGTCGGGCTCATCCCGGTACGCCCAGTACCGGGGTGACCCTCCGCCTTGCGATCGCACGCACCAGACGCCGCGAGGCCGCCCTCCGGGCGAACGACGCGAGCTTGACGACAGGGCCTAGGCGGCGTCCGCCGGGTCGGTCCGTAACCCGCGGATCAGCTCGCCGCGGGCCGCCGCACCAGGAACGCCGCCCCCGCCCCCGCCGCGAACAGCGCGAGCAGTGAGACGCCCGTCGCCAGCCAGGTCGCGCCCAGCCACTGGCCGCCGAAGTAGCCGAGGGCGACGCTGTATCCCGCCCAGGCCACGCCTGCCAGTACGGACCACGGCAGGAACTCGCGCAGCTTGCGATGGGCCGCGCCTGCGCCGAGGGAGACGATCGAGCGTCCGGCGGGGGCGAAGCGTGCGATGACGACGAGGATGCCGCCGCCCCTGGCGAGCGCCGTGCCGAGTCGTTCCTGCGCGCTGGTCAGGCGGCGGGAGCGGGCGATGGCGCGGTCGAGGCGTTCGCCGCCGCGCCAGGCGAGGCGGAAGGCGACCATGTCGCCGAGGACGGAGGCGGTGGCCGCGCAGAGGGTGAGCACCATGATGTCGGGGACCGGGTGCGGGACGGGCCCGGCGCCGGTTCCGGCGGCAGCGGCAGCCGTGGCGGACATGATCACGATGACCCCGCTCGGCAGAACCGGCACGAAGACGTCGAACAGGACGGACAAGGCCACGACCGCGTAGATCCACGGACTGCCGGTCAACGCCCCCACACTCTCAAGCACCGTAACTCCCCGTTACTCCCCGATCGGCAGCGCGGTGCCGCTGTGTAGCGGAGGACGGCATGAGCAGCCTGATGACAGCTGTACAGCGTACGCCGCGGGTGCGGCGGAAGATCCACGGGGGCCTTAGATGTTCCCTACATCACGTTCACCCGGCTGCCTCCCCCGATGCGGTGTACGGCACCGAAGTCCCGTACGAACGAGTCAGTACCCACGCCGTGGGCGAGTGACACGAGGGACGGAGCGGGCGATGGTGGCAGTGATGGTGGCCGGGGCTGTGGCGGCGGCGGTGCTGGCCGCGGGCGGTGGTGCGCCCAGTGGTACGGGGCACCCCGAGGTGCGGACTGAGGCGCGGTTCGCGCCCCCTTCGGCCTTCGTGCCCTCGCCCGCGGTGACGTACGACATGGGGCTGGTGCCGGCGGCGTCCTGGATCGCGGTCGAGCAGCGCGACGAGAAGGGTGGCACGGTCGTCACGCTGCGGGTCAGGGGGATGAAGCCCGGGCACGCGTACGGCGTGCACGTGCACCAGAAGCCGTGCGGCACGGTGCCGGAGGCGGCCGGCGGTCACTACCAGCACCGCGTCGACCCCGTACAGCCGTCGAAGGACCCGGCCTACGTGAACCCGGCGAACGAGGTGTGGCTGGACTTCACCGCCCGGGCGGACGGCTCCGGAGAGGCCGGTGCGCGGCACCGCTGGGGGTTCCGGCCGGGCGAGGCCGCTTCGGTGGTGCTGCACGACGTGCCGGGCGGCGCGGGCGAGCGGGCCGCGTGCTTCACCGTGCCGTTCGAGCCGACGGGTTGAGCGCCCTCCTACGCACGGACCGCGTACGAACGGCGCCCCCTCCCCCCGTATGTGCGAGGAAGAGGCGCCGTCCTGAGCGGAGCCGGTGAGCCGTGGGCCCGTGGGACCCGTGGGACCCGTGGGATCAGGCCACGAAAGCCGTGCGGATCAGGCCGCGACAGCCGTGCCGCGCTTCGTGTCCGCGTCCTCGTCGTCCGTCTCGCTCGTGCCCCGCGAGGGGAAGAGCCGGTCCAGGCCGAACGCGCCGGGGCCGGTGAAGACGATGAGCAGCATCGACCAGCAGAAGATCGCGGCGGCCTCGCCGCCGTTCTCCATGGGCCAGAGGGCCTCCGGCTGGTGGACCTTGAAGTAGGCGTAGGCCATCGAGCCGGACGAGATGAACGCGGCGGCGCGGGTGCCGAGGCCCAGCAGGACCAGGGCGCCGCCGACGAGCTGGATGGCGGCCGCGTACCAGCCGGGCCAGGTGCCGACGGGGATCGTGCCGCCGCCCGCCGCGCCGCCGAGGACGCCGAAGAGCGAGGCGGCGCCGTGGCAGGCGAAGAGCAGGCCGATCACTATGCGGAACAGGCCGAGGGCGTAGGGCTGGGCGGTGTTGAGACGTCCAGTCATGGTGGGGGACTCCTTCGGTTGGGGGACGGTAACCGAGCGGAGGCCCAAGGTTAGGGGCACCTAATCAGTGCTTGCAAGTTCAACATTCGGTCATCCGGAGATTCCGCTTCGGCTCCCTCCCGGGTTCGGACGCCGTCCCGGAGGCCCCCGCGGCGGTGCGCAGCGCGGCCCGCGCCACCGCGTCCGCGTCCGACAGCGTGATCGAGTCGACGCCAGGCCTGGCACCGGCCGCGGTCACCCAGTGGACCCCCTCGGTGGGCACTCCGAACGCGAACCTCCTTGCCTGTGGCCGACCTTGACGGTCGATCAGGCGATAGGGGCGCGGGGTCACATCCACGCCTCCGGTTTCGTAGCCGTCGACCACATGGGGGCGGCATCCGCCGTCCGCGAGGAGCTGTTCGAGGAGTGCGTCGGCGGTGCGGCGCACATCCGGCTCGGGCAGCCGGGCCTCGATCAGCGTGGTCACGCTCACAGTGGAGTCCGGCACGTCGGGGGAGTGCGCGCGGAACGCCCCGCCGTCGGTCCGCACGGCCAGGCGTGGGCCGAGCACCTCCAGGACCCCCGCCTCGATCAGCGCGGCCATCTCCTCAATGCGGCGACGCGGCGGGCCGATCGAGAGGAACGCGTTGAGCGGCGTGTACCAACGGTCCAGGTGGTCGCGGCGCGAGGGGCCCGACAGGCCGCCGTGGTCAACGATGCCGCGGAGCTCGTTGCGCAGGTCGCGCAGGACGTCGAGCGCGGTCTTCAGCGGGCCCGCGACATTGCCGAGCGCGGCCTGCGCGGCGTCCTCGCGCAGCCGGTCGAGGAGCCAGGCGCGGTGCGCGTCAGGGGTGGCGAAGGGGCGGTCCGGGTGCGGGCGCGAGAGCCGGTCCCAGGACCAGCGTTCGGCGTCGCGGACACCGAACTCGGCCAGTACGAGGGCCTCTTGGGGGCTCTGGTGCTCCGTGGCGAGAAACCGCTCCCGGAAGCCGCTCGGATCGCGGTGGGGACGGTCGTCCCGGCCGTGGGCACGGTCGTCCCGGCCGCGGGCGGCGTCGCGCGGCGCGCCGCCCCGGCCCGCGAGCAGCGCCGTGTAGTAGACCGTCTCCACCTCCTTCGCGATCAGCGGCCATATCTCGGCGAGGAAGTCGGGCGCTTCGCCGCTGTCCGCGCGCTTGCGGAAGCGGGCCACGACGTCGGCGGTGAGGACGGCGGGCTCGTGACGCCCGTAGGGGCCCTTCGCGTTGTCGCCGCGCGCCTGGTACGGGACGCCGCGCCGCGACCCGGCGTACAGGCGCGGCTCGTGGCCCGATGGCTCATAGCGCAGGACGCCGTCGGGCGTGCGCAGGTACCGGCCGCCGCGGCCGCTCGTCAGCAGCGCCATGTGGTCGAAGAAGTTGAGGCCGAGGCCGCGCAGCAGCACGCGCTCGCCGGGGGCGATGACGGAGAGGTCGAGGTCGGCGGGGTTGGCGGGCGGGAAGTGGCGCAGGCCGTGCCGGGCCGCATGGTCCGCCAGGTGCAGCTGTTCGTCGTCGCCGGCCGTCGGCAGGTGGCCTTGCGCCAGCACGACCGCGGCGAGCCCGGAGAGTTCGAGTCCGTCGTCCAGTACGAGGGTCTGCAGTCCGTCGGACGTCTCGTCGAGGCGTACGGCGCGTGCCGCGTGGACCTGGACGCGGATCGTGGCGGGGGCGGCGCGCACCGTTTCGGCGAAGACCCACTCCAGGTAGCGGCCGTAGCAGGCGCGGGTCGGGTAGTCGTCGGGCCCGAGCCCCGGTATGTGCCCGTCGGCGGCCCACTCGTACAGGCTCGGGCCCGTGCGTATCGGGCCCGAGCAGTCGACGCTCGCGTCCGTGAAGAGGGTCACCTGCGAGGCGACGGTGTTCATCAGGAGCTCGCCGGACTGCGCCGTCCGCCAGACGCGGCCCGCGCCGGGCGGAGCGGGGTCGACGACATGGACCGTCAGCCGTGTCCCCGGCGGGAGGAGTTCGCCCGCGGACGCGCAGAGCCGTTCGAGCACGCTGGTGCCGCGGGGGCCCGCGCCGACCAGGGCGAGGGCGGGCGCGTCCGGGGCGGACCGGCGCGGCGCGGGTGGGAGCGACGCGGTGACAGGTGCGGACAAAAGCGTGGCTCCCGGGGCGTAGAGGGCGCTGGAAGAGGCGAGTCCGCCTCATCATGCCGTCGGACGCCCCGATGGCGAACCCCGTCCGGAGGACGCGCTTCCGGGTGTGGGGTGCGTCACGCGGGGTTGGTGTGGCCGGTGTGGACGCGGGGTGTGAGGCCTGTGTGGACGCCGTATATGGGGTGGATTTCGTGCCCGCGTGCGCGGGCGCGCGTCACGTCCGTCCGCGTACGGAGTGCACGTCCTGCCCGCCGCTCATCCCGCTCACGACAGCCGTAGCTCCTCCGCCGTCTCCAGGCGCACCGCGCCACCCCGCTCGGCCCGCGCCTGGTCGAGGCGGAGCCGGGACGAACGGCCGCGCAGCGTCAGCGTCATGAGCTGGTTGCCGAACCACGGCCCGCCCGTCCTGTCCCAGTCGATGCCCGCCTCCGTCACCCGGGCGTGCCGCGCGATCCGCCGACCGAGGCCGCGCCCCACCCGGCTCCAGCCGAACCGGAAGCCGAGCTTGATCGAGGCGGGGATCGAGTTGTGGACGGGGGAGCAGGTCAGCTGCAGGACGCGGGCCTCGGGTCCGCCGCCCGCGGGCCAGCTCGGCTCGGCGATGTAGGCGTGGTGGACGTCGCCGGAGAGCACGCACACCGTCGCGGGGGCCCGCGGTCCCGTACCCGCCTCCCCGATCAGTTCGGTGAGCGCCTCGAAGGAGGCGGGGAAGGCGGCCCAGTGCTCCAGGTCCGCCCGTCTGCGCAACGTCTCGCCGAACCGGGCCCAGCGGTCGCCGCGCTCGCCGCGGCACAGCGCGGCGTTCCACCCCTCGGCGTCGTGGATGAGGTGGGGGAGGAGCCAGGGCAGGGAGGTGCCTATGAGGAGGTGGTCGTATCCGCCCGGGTCGGCGAGGACCTGCTCGCGCAGCCAGCGGGCCTCGTCGGGGTCGAGCATGGCGCGCTTGTCCTCCTCCAGGACGCGGGCCGCGCGGGTGTCGAGCATCAGGAGCCGTACGCGCCCGAAGTCCCGCCGGTAACTCCAGCGGACGGAGGTCGTGTCCGCGTCGGCCGCCGAGGCGAAGGCGCGCAGCGCGTCCGTGCCGTCGGGGGTCGCGCACACGGCGGCGTAGACCTCGTCGGTCGCCAGCTTCCCGGGCGGCAGATTGCCGAGGTGCTGATGGACCCAGTACGACATCAGGCCGCTCAGGATGCGCTCGCGCCACCAGGGCGTGGCCCGCATCCCGGCGAGCCAGGCAGCGCTGGTGTTCCAGTCGTCTATCACGTCGTGATCGTCGAAGATCATGCAGCTGGGGACGGTCGAGAGGAGCCAGCGGACCTCCGGGTCGAGCCAGGACTCGTCGTAGAGGCGGGTGTACTCCTCGTAGTCCGCGACCTGGGCGCCCGGCGGCTCGGAGAGGTCCCGGCGGGACGCGAGCCAGCGCTGGGTGGCCTTGGAGGTCTGGTCCGCGTACACCTGGTCGCCCAGGAGGACGAGGACGTCCGGGCGCTCGGTGTCCGGGGCGGCGGCGACGCGGGCGGCGAGGGTGTCCAGGGCGTCAGGACCCACGGGGTCGGCCTCGTCGGAGGGTGGCGCGGCCCAGCGGCAGGAGCCGAAGGTGACGCGCAGCTCGTCGTCGCCGGTCCCCGAGGGCGTACGGATGGTGCTCGCGGGAAACGGCGAGTCGGGCAGCGGCCAGGCGGCGGCCCGCGCGCCCTCGCCGAGCCATACCTCGTACGCCGTCGTCGTGCCCGGGGTCAGGCCGGTGACCGGCACGAGCGCGTAGTGGTGGCCCGCGATCTGGAAGGTGCGGGCCGCGCCGCGCGCACCGTCCGCGCACCGCACCTCGGCGGTGCAGGGCCGGTCAACCTCGACCCAGACGGTCGCCGTGGACCCGTCGACGTACCTCAGCAGTGGACCAAGGCGCAGGCGTGCCACAGGTGATCACCCTCCTCCATCGCCCCGTACGGTACGGAACGACGGAGGTGGGCGGGGTGGTTCCGGGATTTCCCGCCGGGCGCCCGGGAAGTCGGCCGCCTCGGGACCAGCAGCCGCTCAGGGTCCAGGCCTCAGCAGCCGCTCAGGACCGAGGGCTCGGCAGTCCGTTCAGGATCCAGGCCTCAGCAGCTGTTCAGGATCGAGGACAGGGCGCTCTTCTCCTCGGAGTTCACGTTGAGCTTGTAGTGGTACTTCACGTCGACCCACATCCGGGCGTAGTAGCAGTGGTACGACGTGGTGGGCGGCAGCCACTCCGCCGGGTCCTTGTCGCCCTTGGCCTGGTTCACGTTGTCCGTGACGGCGATCAGCTGGGGCCGGGTCAGGTCGTTGGCGAACCCCTGGCGCTGCGCCGTGGTCCAGCCGCTCGCCCCGGACTTCCACGCCTCGGAGAGCGGCACGACGTGGTCGATGTCGAGGTCGGACGCGGCGGTCCAGGTGGCGCCGTCGTAGGCGGACTTCCAGGTCCCGGAGGTGGCGGCGCAGCTGGAGTCCTGCTGGACGTCGGTGCCGTCGCGCTTGAGGACGACCTCGCGGGTGTTGCAGGCGCCGGACTGCGTGATCCAGTGCGGGAACTTGGCGCGGCTGTAGCCGTCGGAGGAGCCCTCGGCCTTGACGGTGAGGCCGCCGAGGTAGGTGCGGGCCGTGGCGGCGCTGACCGGTGCCGGGGGCGCGGCCTGGGCGGGGGCGCCGGTGAGCAGGGCGGTGGCGGACGCCAGGGCGACGGCCGCGGCGGCGAAGGCGGAGCGAGGGTGTCGACGCGCGTAGACGACGGACATGTGAACTCCCTTGAGGTGGGGGGTGGTTGGCCGGTGGGGCGGCCATGGTCGCGGAGCGGGGTTGCCGGTGGATGAGCGGTTGGTGACAGGGTCGCGTCAAATGGGTGCGGACTTCAATAGTTCTGGCGGTGTGTCATGTGCGGGGCAAGGTCCGGACGTTGGTCCCATGTGACCCACGTCGCACCCTCAGGCGCTCCGTGTCGCGCCGGAGAGGGCCAAAAGGCCCTGGCCGGGGGCGGGCGGAGGTCGCGTACCATGGACGGCGCAGAAGGGGAGTAGCTCTTCGCCGGACCGTCGACATACTGCTCAGCTCGTCTGAGCCGGCGCCCGGAGGCAGGCCCTGTGGGGCAGGCCAGCGAGACCTTCGGCAAGCAGTGCCTGGCGCGCGCATCCGCGTGCGTCCGGACGCGCACACCCGTGTGCGTCCATGTGCGCTGCCGTGCCGAGGTGTCGTACGCGAAGCGGTGGAACACTCTCGGTGGGGCAGCCCCGACCGATTGAGGAACCTTGATCAGCTTCAGCGTGACGGCGCTCGTCTTCGGCGTCGTCTTCCTGGCCGAGTTGCCCGACAAGACGGCGCTGGCCGGACTCGTCCTCGGCACGCGCTACCGCGCCTCGTACGTCTTCGTCGGCGTGGCGGCCGCCTTCGCCGTCCACGTGGTGCTCGCCGTCGCGGCGGGCAGCGTCCTGACCCTGCTGCCCCAGCAGCTGGTCCACGCGCTGACGGGCGTCCTCTTCCTCGGCGGCGCGGCGATGCTGCTCCTCAAGGGCGGCGAGGACGACGAAGAGGTCCGCCAGCCCGCGGACCAGAGCTTCTGGAAGGTCTCCGGGGCGGGCTTCATGCTCATCCTGGTCGCCGAGTTCGGCGACCTGACGCAGATCATGACCGCGAACATGGCGGCCCGCTACGACGACCCGCTCTCCGTCGGCCTCGGCGCGGTGCTCGCGCTGTGGGCGGTCGCGGGACTCGGCATCGTCGGCGGAAAGGCGCTGATGAAGCGGGTGCCGTTGGCGCTCATCACGAAGATCGCGGCGCTGCTGATGCTGGGGCTCGGGGTGTGGAGTCTGTACGAGGCGATCGCCTGATCCGGGGGGGTGCCCCTATGACTTTGGTCAAGGGGTTGGGGCGGGTTGAGCTTCGTAGAAGGTGCCGTCGCGGAGCATCGCGAAGAGGACGTCGGCT